>JBBQVT010000025.1:0-37732 GCA_038211245.1 Desulfobulbales bacterium
CTGCAGGTCGAACATCCGGTTACCGAACTGGTCAACAACCTTGATCTGGTTGAACACCAGTTGCGCATCGCCTTCGGTCATAAACTGCCCTTTAGCCAGGAACAGGTGGCGCTGTCAGGCTGGGCCATGGAGGTGCGCATCTGTGCCGAAGACCCAAGGCGCGGTTTCGCCCCTTCCGTTGGTCTCATCACCCGCTATGCTGCGCCCAAGGGCAAAAACGTCCGGGTCGATTCCGGAGTGACTGCCGGCAGTACCGTCAGTGTCTACTACGATCCGATGCTGGCCAAGGTCATAACCTGGGGTGAGGACCGAGAGGCTGCCCGCCTGAAGATGGTGCAGGCCTTGAACGGCTATCATATTGAAGGCATCTCCACCAACATCGATTTCGCCAATCAGATTCTCACCCACCCGGTATTCGTGCGGGGTGATCTGTCGACCGACTTCATTCCCACCTATTTGCTTGATCCCGACACGAAGATGGCCGCACCACAGGAGGTTCTGCATCCTATGGCCATAGCCACAACCCTTATCTATCATCTGCGCGAGAACCTTCTCCAGGATTCCCTCCGGCCTCTGAAATCAAAGGTCGGTGCGGTAGTTGCGGCCAGGGGCTATTTCGAATATGTGACCAAACATGAAGAACATATCTTTCATATGCGGTTGGAAAAAAAGGGCGGCGACCTGCAGTGGCAGGTACTGGTCAACAATGCGGTCTACCAGGTTATAACCCCGCCGATGGAATTCTATCGTCGTCGACTGAAACTCAACATCAACGACCAGGATGCCTTCTTCCGTTTGAAATACAGTGGCAACTTCATTGAGGCGGCGCATTGCGGAGTGTCAGGCACCTTTGAGATTTACAATTCCCGGGAATGGCAAGTCGCCGCTTACATGCCGCCACCGGCCCAGCGATTCAGCGGCAATATTCTCGATTGCCCCATGCCCGGCCTGGTCGTCGATGTCAAGGTTAAGGCAGGCGAGCGGGTATTCCGCGGGCAAGAACTGGTAATTCTTGAATCGATGAAGATGGAAAGTGCCGTGTCGGCTTTAGGAGACGGCGTGGTTGAATCGGTGTGTGTGAAATCGGGGGATGCGGTCGAGACGGGTACGGTCCTGGTGCGTTTTGAAAAATGATTGAGGCTGGGCGGTAAGTATCAATTGCCCTTCGTCGGCGCCGGTGGCCGCCAAAAGGGCTCCGGTTTGGCTATGTCAAGGTCACTATCCCGTGGAAGATGGGTTGGTCGGTTGACTTCTTTGGCATTGTTACCGTTGGTACAACAAGCGATGCAGGATCGTTCAATGGGGTCAGAAAATGCTCGGCATTGGACTCATCTGCAAAATATGCGAGCCACCCTGAAGAATCCAGGATATTCATACTCTATCTTTATCTCACTTGATCGAGGTGTTGATGCCCTTTAAAAACCCACGGAGTTCTTTGATATCGCGTTCCGGTATAAGCTCGACACGCCCTGCATACTCCATCACCTGCATCTTTTGGCCAGGCCGAAGGTGCAAGATCTCCTTTACTGTTTTGGTATAACGATTTGATACTTGGGTGACAGTATGACTGTTTGCATGACGATCTCTCCATCAATCAATTTTGTAAAACACTACCATGATCGATATGGTTTATCCACCTTATTTAGCAACTCAATCAAACCCGCACCACGTTGTTAATGCATCAACCGATTATTACCGCAGGGGCATTGAAGAATTTAAAACCTCTCTCCAGCCATTGCGCACGCTTGTCAGCGTCCTCTCGCTTAAAATGACTCTTCTTTCTTGGCCGAAGATTTTCCTTTCCCGGCTTTGGTTTCCGAAAGACTATCGTCCTCTTGAATCGCACTGGAACCGCGAACTTGGCGCATTTCACTTTGGTCAGAGGAAGATGCATCTCCCGCGTTTTTCCCCTTCTTTATACGTACACTGCTTTTCGGCACGGCCATAGGCAACGGTGTGGTCCCGCTTGCGTTATTTTGCACAGCCTCTTCTCGTACGCTCTTTTGCGCCGTAGACTGCACCCTGGCGATGGAGACCCTGCCCGGTGCAGTATCTGGAGTCTCTGCTTGACCCATTTCCTGAGAAGCCTCAATCGACTTGGGCGGTGCACCAGCCGCAATCTCGGCATAGGTGAAGACACCTGAGGAGCCGATGAAGAGTGCTAAGATGCTCACCGACGGTAATAAAAATCTTTTTTTTACTTTTTTTGTCATTTTTGACCTCCACGTTTACGCTGTTTTTGTGTCTGCCGATTTTCCCCAGGCGAATGGTGTCAGGCTTCCAAGATGTTAAGTTGACACCACACGCATTGAAAGTAAAAGCATTTATTTCTTTAATCACGCAGCGACACAGCGACAATCCAAGAGCAACCGAGACCACATCATCAACCATGTCAGCCCGTAGCAATAGTGGGATGTCGCATAATGTCCATTTATGTTTGGTGGTCCTCTTTCACAGCAACTAACTGAAAACAAGGACGAAGCCTGGGAAAAGAGAGAAAAATAGTCGCTGTGTCTCCGCTTTGGCACGTCTTGTCATCTTGGATGCCTGACCCCCCAATCTTGACCTCGCGGGATCGGCACCGGCATGGGGGAATTACCCCGCCGCAGAGTAAGGGATTTCGGCCCTATCGCAATAGAAAAAAATTATCCACACTCTTGATCAGGTTTATTTTAGGGAAGGTTGATACGTACGGAACTAATTTGCTATCATATCTTCAACTATGCACTGGAAACAGGTATGATGTCCCCTTATTCCTTTCTTTGGAGAGTACGTCGGCTGGTGGTTTTTTTGTTTCGGAAACGCTCTATTGCAAATATCATAGAAATATACGCCCAATAATTAAGCTATTATTTCTAGACGTCAAGAATAAATTGATTCAATTTTATTACTTCCTGCTTATATCATATACGCAGGAGGTTGCCATGGAAGAAAAAGAAACGGTTTTATCCCCTGCTTTTCCAGCAAAATCAAGAGCTGTTGCATCAGCTCGAAGAAATCAACAATTTGTCGGAAGGAGATCAGGAAACTGTTGTTTCCTGCCTGGATGCTTTTATTAAGCGCAGAAAGTTTGAAGAACTTGTCCATGGCTGAAAGCCAGAAAAAGGAGGTGAGCAGATGAGTACATTTACAGCTATTGTGCGTAAAGAAGAGAATCTTTACGTGGCGGAATGTCCGGAGGTAGGGACGGCAAGCCAGGGGGGAACTATCGAAGAAGCGATTAACAATCTTCAGGAAGCAACAGAGCTGTATCTTGAAGAGTTTCCTTTTAAGCAATCATTCCGCCCTCTTTTCACAACGTTTGAGGTGCCTGCCCATGCTGCCTGAATTGCCGAAAATTGCAGGCGATGAAGCGATTAAGATTTTCAAGAAACTCGGATTTTACGAGGCTCGCCAGAAGGGGAGCCATGTTGTTTTGCGCAGAGAAAATAAAGGATGCGTGATCCCGAGACACAAAGAGCTTGCTCTCGGCACTCTCAGAAGTGCCATCAAACAGGCGGAAATCTCAGTGGATGAATTTGTTGCTGCCTGCAAAAAGTAAAAAAACTACACCTACCCGCTGGCACGCTCGGGTAAAGGTAAGTTGTTTCGGATAAGTGGCACAGTCTGAAAAAGCCAGACTGTGCGGGGAAGCGGCTCCGTTGCAATCCTGCCGGACGGTTCAGGCCCGGAAAGAACTCCAATCCACCGTTTATAGGCCCACCCACCCCCATGCCCGCAATTCTGTGGTGGCGCGATCAGTTCGCGCCCAAGCCAACAGTGTTCGTTCAGCTGCAAAGAAAACTCTTGGGTCATTGAGGTCAGACATTTTCAGCTTTCACTCATGAATTAAAAAAATATGCGGGTCAACGAATATAACAGCGTATCGAATAGGGCTCTGGAAATCAAGGCAAAAATTTACAAAACCATGAGAGCTTATCTACCAAAACGTTGATCGATGCTGCTCCGTGTCATGTATCACATTGACGAAAATTCCGGGACATCTTATTATCTGAGAACAACTCTCAACCATCTCCTCTCATTGTGGCGACTATGCAAATAACGGGCACAAATAATTCAGCAGCATCGGCGAGTGTATCTCTTCTTAAATCAGCAAATGAGCAACCAAAGCTTGCAGGTGAGCTCATCAGCAGGACGGTCGACAACATGGTACAAATGCAAGCGGCCCAGTCGCCGGCACAACGTATCGACATGTCGGAAATTTCAGGAACGGGGAAGATAATAAACATTACCGCATGACTGGGTACCGGGACAGCGGTAGGATAAATACCTTTTCCGGCCAATAATAGGGAGCGTATCATGGGTATAAGTGCAATCAGTGGAACAATGAACTATCAAGCCTTGCAGATAGCCGGGCAAAAGAACAGCGAGCAAGCCATCCGTCAGACTCAAGTTGCAGCACAAGTTGCGACGGAGGAAAAGAAGGAGAGCAGTGCAATCCAAGGCAAGGAAGCCAGCCAAGGGTCCGAGGCCGAAGCGACAAAATCAATCAATATTTACGCCTAGGATTTTTCGAGACGTCGACGTAGGAGCCAATCAGTCGAATGCTCGAAAAAGCCAGGAAGCAGACGTAGAACACCACGATTGATGCGGGTCGTTCAAGGACTCCATGGGCCTCCATCAACAATTCTTCGGTGACCGGGTAAAGTAACGCTGCCTCCTGCCGCAAATCGCACGCCAACAAAAAACCCGTCCATTACCACATCAACAAATGTGGCAACAAGAAGTCCTGCGGGTACACCGCAGAACGTGTTTTCGCCTCCGCCTGGATGTTCCATCCGTTTGGCCCAGATCTTCAGGGCAAACCTTAAAAAACCCTGCCTTGTTGTTTACCATAAACTGTAGAAATCGAAATCCGATCTGACGGTTTTCACTAACAGGCTTTTATTAGACCGCAACAATCAGCAGAAGCACTGAGAGAAAGGCTGGTATGACAGATAACCACAGCACGGCCTTAATATCATTTTCCAACCAAAACATGAATATTACGGCAAACAGAGGCCCTACAAAGGCCCCGACGGAATCGAGCGACTGGCGCAACCCGAAAGCTGCGCCGCGAAGCTGCGATGTCGCGATATCGGCGACCAGTGCGTCACGCGGCGCACCGCGAAGGTCTTTACCAAGGCGATCGACAAAGCGTGCTCCGAACACCCAACCAATTGTTGTTGCAAGTGGAAATATCGGTTTGGTCATGGCTCCGAGCGCGTATCCAGCCACAGCGAGCAGCTTTCACTTTCCCAAGTAATCGCTGATAGCCCCCGAAAACACCTTGGTGATCGCCGCTGCTCCCTCGGCAATGCATTCGACAATGCCGATTGTCATCATCGATGCACCGAGTGTCGTCACCATGAATACCGGCAAGAGGCTGTCTACAAGCTCGGATGAAATGTCCATGAACATTGAAACAAATCCAAGCACCCAAATACCTTTCGGCAGCTTACGGTAGTAACCTTGAGGAGCGGCGGGCAATTCATTTGTCATACGCTATCTTGTCATCCTCCTTTTACCAATGTTTCGGATTGGTGCGGCAAGGTGATGCTGGAGGTGGTCCAGCCATCGCTGCTTTTAACCTCAATACTGCCGCCATGCAGTTCAACGATCCTGTGGACGATGGTCAGGCCAAGGCCCACCCCACCAAAAGACTGGGCACGGGATTTTTCAACTCGATAAAACTGGTCAAAGATCCTCGGCAGGTCTGCGGGCGGGATCTCCGGGCCAGTGTTGGCGATCGTAAGGTGTATGTGGCCCTGGCTTTTCCTGGTTGCGATTCGGATACTGCCTTTCTCGGGGGCGTTATACTTTATGGCATTGTCGATGAGATTGATGAGGAGACGGAGAATTTTTTCATGATCGCCGACAAGGGATGTTGCGGCGATTTCGATCGCAACCGTGATGTCTTTTGCCTTCAGGATCTCTTGGTAGTCGCCGATAACCCGGGCTATGAGTTCATCCAGTTTTATGTGCTCGCGGGCACAGGTTTCGTTCTGTTCAAGTCGCGATATCTCTAACAGATTGCGTATCAGTTTGCTCAGACGACGCATGGTATGGAGCTGTTTTGCAAGCTCTAACTGTATTGCTTCCGGCGGTTCGGCGGCGAGCATTTCTTCATGCCCGAGCATGAGGATGGTTAACGGGCTTTTCAGCTCATGGGCGGCGTTGCCGACAAATTCCTTTTGTCTTTGAAAAGAGTGTTGCAGGCGATCAAACATCCTGTTGAGGGAATTTGCCAGCGTGTACAATTCATCCCGACTACTGCCGAGAACGATTCTCCTGGCCAGTGAATTTTCACGGATTTCCTTGATGTCTTGATTGATTGTCGCAAGCGGCCTGAGCAGCCTGCCGGCGAGAAAATAACTTATCAGGAAGATGAGAACTATCGTTGCGAAAATACCTGCGGCCAACCCTGTTAAGAGTTCGCGGAGTTCCAGGTCAAGAAAAAGTAAGGGCTTGGCGATGAGGATGGTATAGTTTTCTCCTGACTGACTTTTGGCAAGTGATCTCACCCTGAATTTGACCTTGTTATCGGTTATATCAACAAGCTCATCGATCTCTTCCGGATCGATCCAGAGTTCGGATAAGGGTATTTCCTTTTCAATGAAATACCGATCCTTGCCCCAAAGCAAAGGGATATCGACTTTCTTTGAAAGCGGCGACGCAAAGAGTGCTCTGCCCTGACTATCCAGGATTTTCAGCCAATAGCGCTCAAGGAGATAGTCGTATTGGCTGTTCAACTGGAGTTTTTCCCAAGGTTTGGAAAAATCCAGGCGGCTAAATATCGTCCCTGCTGCGCTATTTAATTCTTTGTCGATGGAATCATAGGTTTGATCCAGGAGTTCATAATAGACCCCCATGGAGAAAATGGCAGCCGTTGCCATGGCGGTGAGCGATATCCATAAGGTGAACTTTGTCCGGACCTTCAATTTCCCTCCCTCTCAATGAGATAGCCGACCCCTCTGATCGACTTGATGATCTGTTCATGATCCGGGGATTTGAGTTTTTTCCGCAGATTGCTCATGTGGACATCAATGAAATTGGACATATTGAACGAATCGAAATTGTCTCCCCAGACATGTTCGGCGAGAGTAAACCTGGAGATTACCCGGCCTCGGTTATGCAGGAGGAACTCAAGAATGGCAAACTCCTTGATGGTAAGTGTCAGCAGCTCGCCATTTTTGTTTACTTCACGGCTGATGGTGTTGAGACGGATATTATCGACCGCGATAATCGGGTTTCCGGTTTTGCCTCTTCTGATGAGGGCTCGAACCCTGGCTATCAATTCTGCAGTAGAGAAGGGTTTAGCAAGATAATCGTCGGCCCCGAGATTGAGGCCGACCACCTTGTCTTCGATGTCGCCTTTGGCAGTCAGCATGAGCACCGGAGTCTCTATGCCGGCGGTGCGGATTTCTTTTAGGATCTCAAGGCCATTCATGCCCGGCAGCATGATATCGAGAAGAATCAGATCGTAGGTATCGCTAAAGATTTTCCTCAGCCCATGCCGACCGTCCGTTGCGGTCATTACCGTGTAATGTTCGCTGGTCAAAAGCGACTGGAGTTTTTCGAGGAGGTAGGTTTCGTCTTCGATTATGAGAATATTCATGGGCGTTTTAAAGAGCACCTTTTTTCTTATTATTTTCAGTATTGTTGGACATCAAAAGTTGCCGCTGAGCATCAGCCCGGCCGTCTTTTCTCCGAAAAATGGGACAACTACCACTGTCTCTTTGTAGCTGTCGGTAAAAATATAGGTGCTGATTATGCCTATGGCTGCGCCAGCCAAAACATCTTCAATATAATGCTGGTCAGATTCGATACGACTGTAACCGACAAACGATGCGGCCAAATAGGCAGGAATGCCATATTCCCAACCATACCTTTTCTGAATAAAAGAAGCTCCAGAGAAGGCTGCGGAGGTGTGTCCGGAAGGAAAGGACATCGAGCTGCCATTCGGTCGTTTTTTATCTATGGTGAGCTTCAGTGCATAGGTTGTAGCCAAGGTAGTGGCGAAAGATTTATAGAATTCCATCCGCCCACCCTCGTCATCGTTAACAAACGTCATGCTGTAGGCAACCGCCGGGACGACAACCTGGATGATGGTCCCTGCTGTTTCGACGCTGTCCGACGCCATCAGGGATGAAGGAAAAATACATGTCAGGATAAGGAAAAAAACAACAAGGCTTGGGATGTTCTGTAAGTGCATGGGTAGTTCCTTAGGATTCAAGTCCCAAATGACATCTTATAGCCATAGGCAAGACCGAGGCGATAACCAAAGGTCATGTCCCAGTTGTTACTGAGTGCCGAGGTGGACAAGTTTCTTGCCAGGCCGGCTGCCCATGTTTGGTTGTAAAAGGAATTCTCAAAAGTGCAGGCAAAAAAATCCTTATACTGAAAGCCGACGAGCTTATTATTCCATTGGTCCTTTTTCCGGCTTGTGCTAGTGAAGTGAAAGGTGGCCATTCCCAAGAAAAACTGATCTTCCGTTGGTTGACCTTGGATGTATTCAAAGAGAGTTTTACCGTTGTTGGTAGTGTTGCTGAGTTCTTCGCCGCAAACGGTGTGCGCACTGAAGAGAAACATCACTCCAAACAAGAGACAGCGAAAAAACACGTGATTATTACGGTAAGATTGCATTTGAATTTCCCTTCGCTACGATATTATGGTGGGCCAGTGCTGGAAGGTTGCCGGGATTATGTCCAGTATATCCAGTAAGCAAACGAGAATAAAAATGGCCGCTTTCTTTGCCTCGTTTCACCACGTTGATTTCATGGATTTGCCCGAGATGTTTATAAGAGTTGACGAAGTAAGCGGGGTCCATTCGTTTCTTGTCTTCTGAGACAACAAGGATATCGCGGCCAATTGCCAACGTGGGCTGATACCAGTAGCTATACATAAGGCCTTGATGGCCGAAAAGGTGGGGTCCGGTGGTATCATTTGCATTCGTCCTTTCCTTGTTGTCCAGTTGGAGCTTGGAACGGTAATAGGCCAGGCCGCTTGCCACCCTGTAGGAGTCCATGCCGACGACCAAGGGACGCCTCCCATCTTCTGCAGTAATCGTTTTAACCTGCTCTTCTATCTGTTGGGCGAGGTCATCCCAACCAAAGAGAAAAACACTTCTGCCAAAAGACACCCCTGGGATGCCGAAGGCAAAATAGTGGAAAAGCACGCCGTAACTGAGGACGAGAGCAACAAGAGTGCCCGGCCAGAGAGAAGACAGCCGATGTTGCAGTCTGCCGCTGCCGGCGACCATCGCGGAGGCCATAAACGGCAGAAGGGCGAGCCATAACGGTCCGGTCCAATTCAGTTTAATCTCTTTGGTGAGGCTAAAGAGAATAAAAATGGAGAGGGGGGTGAGGACCATGGTCAGACAAAAGATGTATCCGCGTTGGCGCATTTTCTCAGCAGGCATCGGGAGCAGAGTGCTCCGTTGCGGCCACATGCCGATAATCGCCGCAAAAAGGCCGACAGGGGTAAGAAGAATCAGGATGCTCAGAAGCAGAAGGTGCGTGGAAAACTGTGCTCCAGCCTGCAACCGTCCCTGACTTTGAAACAAAAAGGATGCCCAATGATTTTGGTAATTCCACCAGATAACCGGCAAAAAGATGAGCCCCGCCAAGATGGCTGCGAGGTAGGGCTGTGGCCTACAAAACCATTTTCTTGCCCTGGGATCGATAAGCATGAAGACAACGACGGCGGGCCCAAGAAAAGCAATAGTGTATTTGGCGGCAAGCCCTACCCCGAGACATATTCCGACACCGACCCAAGCCCGCGGAGTCTCAAGAACCAGAGCACGGTACAGAAAGTAGAGTGCACCGGCCCAGCAGGCGATAAGAGGTGCATCCGGAGTCATGACGACCGCGACCCCAAAAAAAATGGGCAGAGTTGCTACCAGCATCAGTGCCCGCACGGCACTGTCTTTATTGGAGATGATTTTGGTCAGGCGGTAGATGAAAAAGGCGGTGACGAACCAGCAGAAAAAAGCCCCGAACCGCACGCCGAATTGGTCCTGACCGAAAAGGAGCGTACCAAAATTGATGAGTAGGGCAACCACCGGTGGATGGTCGAGATAGCCCGCGGCCGGATGCTGTGCGTAGTTCCAATAATAGGCCTCTTCCTGGATAAGATCAAAGTTGCCGAGATAGACCAGGCGGAGCAGAATGCTGTAACCGATGAGCAGGTACCCGAAGATTGTCCACTTCATACCCTGCGGACGCAGCACCGCAAGTCGGCTGGTGATTATTGCCGTAAACCAGATAAGGCAAGATGTACCGCCGATTATGAGGGGAAGAAAGAGGGCGGATGAATTTCCCATGGCTGCGGTCGATGCCAGTAGGCCGCTACGGAGAAAGAGGCCCATGACTACAACTAATAGAAAATAACGGTAACCGTCCCCGTGTTGAACAGCGGACGTTCTCTTAGCCAACGCCTCGGCTATCGGGTAACAGACGTGCATTGCCGCCGGAAGGCTTGCCATTTGACTCACTTCAAGGGGCATCCCCATGGCGCTGAAGAGCGAAAAGAGGGCATAATCGAAAAATCCTGCAATGCATCCAAGACATAGAAGAAGAGGAAAATTCCGGACAATCGACAGCCTTGAAAATAGGCGAATCAATTGGTAGAGATATTCCTTTAGAACCGTAAAATTCATCTTCGAGGTCCCCATGTGACGATCTACGAATGTGATGGGTATCTCCAAAATCCGCAGGGGTTCAGCTGTTTCAGCAAGTATCTCCAAACCGATTTTGAAGCCCGGCATATTGTCCGGCAATGCTCTTAATCGCTCCCGATCGATGGCAAAAAAACCGGATAGGGGGTCCCGGACTGAGGTGAGTATCCTTGCCGGCAGAGAGGAAAGTTGTGAACCAAGGCGGCGAACCAAGGGCCAGTCTGGTGTTCCACCACCTTCCTGGTAACGACTACCGATAACTATATCGTACCTGCCGGCAACTAAGGGTTCGAGTAATGCGGGAATCATCTCCGGCGAGTGGCTGAGGTCGGCATCCATGACCACAATATGGCGATGGGAAGCAGCCCATGCCCCGGCGACGACGGCACCGATCAACCCCCTTTGTGTATCACGGCGAACAAGCCGGACCTCAAGATCTCCCAAATAGGCATCGATATATTGTCGGGTGTAATCGATAGAGTCGTCATCGACGAAAATGATCTCGGCAACCATGCCCAGAGGCTGAGTAACTGCAGCAATCTTCCGGAGGAGAGGGTGGATGTTATCTGCTTCGTTTAATGTTGGAATAATTATGGAAAATTTTTTCATCCTGTTACCTGTTTTTGGTTCTTCTTATGTTCTCAGGGAAATTTCCGGAACATTTGAACCCCCACGATAACAGGTGAAGGTTAAGGAACCATGAAGGGACGGCTGATTTATTGTCCGCTATAAATTTTGCGGCTTTCGAGGTTCAATCTTCATCATTTCTTAATCTTTGTGGTGTACCTTATTTGGCAAAATTGTATCAATGATGAGGAACTACCATTTATTCGGATAACTACAGAGAGAGAAAAATTATGAAGAAAAACATCGTGCTTATTGCATTGATTATGTGCAGTAGTTTGAGCATAAAGAATGCGCATTCGAGTGAACCGCCACCACTTAAAAACGCAAATGCGGCCGAAAGCCAAGAAAGCAGCGTTGGCACATCTGCCGACCAAGTGGGGTGGTGGAGCAGTCAGCCAAAAGAGCAAAAGATGCTCTACACCAATCTTACCGCCGCGACTGCCATTGCAATTTGGGGATTGACCACCTGGGACTACGGTTCAGCAGGTTTTCATACCGGTGATGAAGGATGGTTTGAAAAGAATTCCAAATATGGCGGTGCAGATAAACTGGGCCATTTCTGGGCGACCTATGCCTTTTCCGATGCCCTCACCGGTCTTTATAAAGGCTGGGGTTACGTTCCGGAAAAGGCCAGTATCTATGCTGCGTTGTCATCATGGACCGTCCAGGCTTTTATGGAAGTCGGTGATGCATCAAGTAAAACCCAAGGGTTTGCATGGGCTGATATAGCACTGAATACAGTGGGTGCCCTAACCAGCGTTCTCATGGAAAGATACCCGGAGCTTGATCGCAAGATTGATTTTCGGGTTGAGTATGTTTTTAATGTTCCTGTTAATGGAATCTTTGATGACTACTCAAACCAGTATTATTCGGTTGTCTTAAAACTGGATGGTTTTGATGCCATTGAAAACACCTTTTTGAAGTATATTGAAGTGCATGGCGGATATTACACTAGGGGATACGGTGAAGCGGACGAAAAAGACAGCAGGTCATTATATGCCGGTGTCACCTTAAATTTTTCGAGGTTGTTTGACCAGCAAGGGTATAAGATGACTGGAAAGATTCTTGAGTATATACAAATTCCTTATACCGTACCCAAGGCTTCCCACAACCTGGATTGAGAAATTCGCTCGACTGACCATGGCGATGAAAATGGTGTGGAAAATTCCGACACCTCCCGCAAATTACTCTCTATTTCATTTTTCTTAATTTTCTAACGTCTTTCGAAGGGCACACACTCGACAAACGGTCGAAAGTGGCTACGCAAACTGATATACATCGGCCCGCGCAGCGACTTTTGTACTTGTTGTTAATGCACCAAAGTTAAAAGATCAGGAACTGGTGCAGGTGCCTGTACCTGGGCCATTACCTGGACCATTACCGGTGCCATTGCCGGTGCCATCACCCGGTCCATTGCCACCATTGCCGGTGCCATCGCCTGGACCGTTGCCGCCATTGCCGCCGCCATTACCGCCACCACCACGGGCGAGCAACAAATTTGCATCAAACGAGAAAACACCGGTCGTGCAATTTCCCGGACCATAACCGCTACCATCTTTAGGACGGGAACCGCCGGTGCCGTCGCCCGGGCCATAGCCTTTTCCTTTGCCTTTACCGGCAAGGAGCTGATCGTTGTTGGAAGAGACCAATGCCGTGCCGTCGTCGGACGGGTTGCCACCATTGCCGTTTCCAGCCAGTACCGGTGTCGACAGGAGAACAACCGTGCTGCAGGTAACCAGGATTCGCCCTATTCTTTTATTGATAATCATTTCCCTACTCCTTGAAATTTTGTCCAGATCTGCAACCGGCCTACCCGGTTATGAAGTACCTTGATCCGGATAATGTTATAACTGTTCCTACAACGCTGCCTGGGAGGAATGGTTACAGAATATTTTGTAAAAAGTATGGAAAGGCATTCACTGTTAAATAAATCTCCTCGAAAACCATTTCTTTGAAGAAATTGTGTAACCTTGAACGTGAAAATCCGTTAAGGACAGAGAATGCACAGATTTCGACAGTTCTATATCGATAACGGGGACAAACTCTTTGGTTATCTTCTCAGAAAGTCCGGCAATAGCCATTTGGCCGCCGATCTTGTCCAGGAAACGTTTACCCGCTATCTGGAACGGTATCGCAACCACGAACAGAGCCCGGCACTGCTCTTCACCATCGGCCGGAATCTTTTCTATGATCAAATGCGATTCATTAAACGCTTCGTCCCCCGGGAGGAAATCAGTCAAGAGTCAGTGGCAAGTCAGGAAGAAAATTATATCGCTCAAGAAGAATCGGCCAAAATCCTTGCCGCCATGAAACACCTGAGCGATGACGAGCGGGACGTCCTCGCCCTGGTGGTCAGCAGCGAGTTGAGTTACCAAGAAATTGCCGATATCCGGCAGTGCAGTCTTGCCAACATCAAAGTGAAGGTGCATCGGGCACGGCAGAAACTGAAAAAAATATTGCAGGAAAACACCCATGGATGACTCTCTGATCTCCCTGTTTATAGACGATGAAATGGACCTCGACGATAAAATTGTCTTTGTCGAAACTGTCCACAGCAGCCGACAGTTCTCTCAGGACGCGGTGGCTCTGCTCGAACAGGAAAAACTCCTCCGCCGACTCCCCGCCCGGATGCCGGCAGCTGTTATGGCCGGGCTGCAGGTGCAACCGGGTTTCTCCTGGTCTCTGCCGTTCCGCTCATGGTGGCAACCGATGGCCGGCTTTGCCGCTGCCGTGGTTCTCATGGGTGTAGGCTTTTTGCTGATGCCGACCCAGACAACCCCGGTGCCACCGGCTGAACAACGTTTTGTGCTGTATCTGCCGCAGGCACGTCAGGCCAAAATTGTCGGCACCTTCACCGACTGGAATCCGGTGGCTATGCACAAAGTCGGCGCAAGCGGCTACTGGTCCTTGACCCTCAAAGTGCCACAGGGTGAGCATCGCTACAGTTATCTTGTTGAAGAAGGCAATCGAATGGTGGATCCCACTGTGGCCGCTCGGGAACACGACGACTTTGGCGGGGAGAATTCAATCATTGTCGTTGGAGGTGGCGATGCTCCGGTTTCTTAGGAGCCGTTACAAAATAACCTGGCCATTTCAACCATTTTGTTACGGCTCCTTATGCCGTTTAAGACATTCCCTTGGCCATGTTATTCTTTTACAACGGCTTAGTGTTATCTTGCTGCTTTTCCTGCTAGGTTGTGCTCCTCGCCATTTGATTGTCAAAGAGGCCGGCGGATTGACGCTTTACCTTGATGTGCCGAAAGCCGAGGAGGTGCTTTTTGCTTCCTCGGTAAACAGTTTTCGACTGCAACCGACCCGAAAGAACCCGGCTGGCCTATGGCTGACAAATACCCTCGCTGACCGGGAATTCCACTACTTCTATATCGTTGACGGCAGAGTCTACGTTCCGGACTGCCGATATAGGGAAAAAGACGATTTTGGGGCAACCAATTGCATCTATCAACCGTGATTGATAGGGTGTTTTACGCTGTACCGCCAAGAAAAACGGTGGAAGGAGAATGACCATGAAAAGAATTACCCTGTTGATTGTGTTGCTGTTTGCGGTTGCGGTGCACGCCGAGGAGCCCCCGACTGCACCGGCCCTGCAGGAACAGCTGCAAGAGGTTGAGCATCATCTTGTGCGCAACGGCGTACCGGTAGCCGATGCCCAGGCGACGATACGCGCCATGGTTCAAGCGCGTTTTACCACGGAACAGGCGGTTCAAGCCGGCAAGCAGCTCGTTTCAGAAGGCCGCTGGGGGATAACGGGACAAGCCATCCGGGATAAAATCCATGAAGGTGTGGCCAAAGGAGTTTCCCCGGAAAATATTCTGTCTGCTACCGAGAGGGTCAGAGCCCGCGTTGAGTTTGCAGGTAAACTTGCCGCAGGGTTGCATGAGGCCAATAATGTATCGATTGTCGGCACGTATGTGGATTGTCTCGCCGCAGGACTAAGCGAGCAGCATGCACACCAGCTGGCCAATGCCC
Organism: Desulfobulbales bacterium; assembly: GCA_038211245.1. Taxonomy (GTDB): domain Bacteria; phylum Desulfobacterota; class Desulfobulbia; order Desulfobulbales; family Desulfocapsaceae; genus Desulforhopalus_A. Next base: position 15,272 of record JBBQVT010000025.1, read on the forward strand.
TCCAGGCCAGAGCCGAAACCCAGCGAAGCATCGGCAATCAGAGCCTGACAACGGAAACCCTGCTCACCGCCCGCGACATGGTCCGCCGGAACATTGCCTCGGCAACGGCTACCGGAGTTCTCGAAAGTGCCCTCGACCGTGGTTATAATGATAAGGAGATGCGCACTCTGCGTCAGAGTCTTGCAAGTAGCCTTGGCGACCCGGAGAACACCGCCAGGCGCTTCGGCGCGGCAATTGGCCAGGGTGCACGAGCCGGAGATCTGCAAGGTCTTGGCAATAGCGGCTACGGAAGCGGAGAGCGTCCCGGCATGGGACAAGGTGCTGCCGACGGCAGCGGAGGTTCAGGGAGTAGTGGCAGTGGCGGTTCAGGCGGTGGTTCAGGAGGCGGCGGTTCGGGCGGTGGCGGTTCGGGCGGTGGCGGCGGCGGTGGCCGTCACTGACGGTAACCACCTTCCTCTCGACGTCCCCGCGTCTATCGTTCTGGTCGGCGCGGGCGATATCTGCATCTATCTTTTGTAACTATTTAGCATTATATTATAGATTTGATCGCGCCTGCCATGAAGGCTGGCCGTTTCCCTTGGAACAGCAAACGCAAAGCTTCAGACGCAGTAAGGCCCGCGATTCATGGGAGTGTCATCGCGAATTTCGGATGACACTCCAAACAGTATACTTTCGATTTGACATGCCCTGTATGACAAACAGTGCAGTTGATTTCGCCGAGGTGGGATTTGTGTGGATTCCTGTCGGGAAAATCTTGAGGAGCAGTTTTGGTAATCAGCTCCTCCAATGGACCATGACACCCCACGCACGTGCTGTTTTCCACCGCGCTCTCGCCGAGAATATCCTTGCCGTGACATGCTGCACAGGTGATGTCCTTTGAAACATGGCGAGCATCAAGATAGTCCAACTCTACAGCTGAAGAAAAAATCTTCTTTATCAGGGCCAAATCCTCTTGTGATAGTGCCCCGTAAGTCACGGTTGTTCCAGCAAGACCAAAACTCCTCCCCGGCTGCCAGGTATGACAATCGAGGCAATCAGCATTCATCGGGTTTTTCAGATGGCCTCGATGCAGCTGGGCTGCAAATTCGTTCGGCTTGACCATGTCCTTTCCTTGTACGGCATGGCATTTCATGCAGACTCTTAGAAAATTGCCCTTTACAGGAGGGTGTTTCGCGGAAAGAATATTCGTGAAATCATCGTGGCAGGCAGAGCAGGACTTCTGCTTTTCCACTGTCTTTCCCATTTCTTTTTTTGCCTTTGCCGATTCCGTAGGTACGACCAAACACATGCCAACGATTTCGATCAACAGAAGGGAAAACAGGATCATAAGCCATTTACTCTTCATAATTTTTCCTTTCCGTGAATATAGGATTGGAGAAAGGAGCTTAGCCCTTCTTGCCGGCGTTTCTGCCCGCTACCCGACCAAGAACGATACAGTCCGGGGTGGCGTTCCCGCCCAAACGGTTCGATCCGTGGATGCCGCCGGTGACTTCTCCTGCTGCATAAAGCCGGGGAATAGGGTTGCCCCAGATGTCAATGACCTGTGCATCTTTGTTGATGCGCAGCCCTCCCATCGTATGATGTACGGCAGGCCATTGAGCAATTGCATAAGATGTACGGCAGGCCATTGAGCAATTGCATAAAAAGGCTCTTCCGTTAGGGGAATCATCGATTTTGTGAACTGCCGACCGAAATCGGGATCCTTGCCGTCCGCCATGTATCCGTTGTGGTTTTTGATGGTTTCCTGAACAGCGTCTGCCGGGATTCCAAGCTTCGTGGCCAGCTCTGCAAGGGTTTCGACTTTGATAAACCGACCTTTGGCCATGCCTTTTTCCACTTCTTCCTTTGTGCCCATTTTGGGAATCATGGCCTCATTGAAGATGGAAAAGGTCGGTTTCATCCCAGTCTTGATCTGAGCCATGGAAACAACATCGCGACGCTCCATTTCATTCACAAAACGTTTGCCCAGCTTATTGACATAGACGATGCCGTAGCCCGGGCCACGGAATGGATAGACGGCCGGTGCATCGAGAATACCCGTTTCCGGTTCCGCATAGGGGTAAAGTTGGATAAAGGCCAGCTGCACAGTGTGTCGGCGCCGACGGCATGGGCATAACGGATCATTTCTCCCGTTGCCCCCGGCTGGTTTGTACAATTGAATTCTCCTCCGTTAATGATAGAATTTCCGCCATAGGTCGGCCTCTTCTCTAAAATGATAACTTTGCTGCCCTGGGCACCCGCCTCTGCTGCAGCGGCAAGCCCCGCAAAGCCTGAGCCAACGATCACCACGTCTATGGTCTCATCCCATTTTTTCGGCAGTGTGCGAGCCATTGCCTCGGCAGAACCCGGTGTTGACAGGTTCAAGGCAAATCCACCGGCTGCCACAACACTCAAGGTAACAGCTCCTTGCAAAAATGTTCTTCGCGATGAGTTAGCAATGCTTGTTCCCTCGAATCCCGCTTGTGCAATGTTTGCTGCAACGTCTTTAATCTCGCTGGATTTTTTCATCATACATTACCTTTTTGTTTTGTTTTGCTTGAAAATAAATTGCCTCTTCCCTTTTGATTGATTGTTCTTTCCTCTGTGGTGCAATTCTTTAGCCAGACTTCGAATAGTGCCCAACAAATCAGGCATCGCATTGATTTTAAATGGAATAATTCACTATAAAATGGCAAGAGGGCTGCCGTTATAATCAGAAGCTAGAGGTCACATTCGACCATAGGCTAAATATGACCATGAGTTTGGCTACCGATGAGGCCAATGTTCACGGCCGGATTTTTTGCTATGAACAGACAGATGTGCCGGCAATTTTGGAATACGCCACGGCAGGTGATAGGTGAGGTGGGTGAGGTGATAAGTAGTCGCTTTCTTCGGGGCAATTACCTTGCGACTCCTAAGAAAAACCGACTCCGCTGTTGAAAACAGCAAATCCTCTCTCTTTCCCAGAATTCTGTTTCTTTATTAAACCCCAATATAACAGACCTCTTTTCAGTGCTCTTTTGAGGGATATAGGTCTCTTTACGAAATATTCTCCGCAAGTTGAGTGAGCTAGCAGGCAGGTAAAAAAATTCCCTTTCCCAGAAAAATTAATTGACATTCCTTCATTTTTTGTATAATGAATTTTGTATACAAAATACAATTTTTTTCTTCCTCACCTCAGCCACACGGAAACCGCTGATGAATCTTGGAATTGACTATGAAAATTTGGATCAGAAGGTCTACCAGGTCGTCAAACAACTTATTGAGGACCGTAAACTTCTACCGGGAGAAAAGATCCCGCAGGAAAAACTCGCCAAGGAACTCGGGATTAGTCGGACCCCTCTTATCAGCGCCCTGAAGTTTCTCGAACATGAAAAACTCGTTGAGGTCAAACCGCGTCGGGGCTTCTTTGTCCGCCTCTTCACCATCGGAGAGATGATCTCCATCTTTGAGATCCGCGAACTCCTCGAAGGTCTTTCCGCCCGTCGAGCGGCTAAGTGCATCACCCCTGAACAGGCCACGGTATTACGGGATATTTTCAAGGAATTTGAAGGACTGGGCGACATAGTCGACTATCAGGCCTATGCTCGGGCCGACAAACAGTTCCATACCTTTATCGCTGAGATAGGTGCCAAAGAGTTCTTAACCACCATTCTCCAGACCCTCAATATTATCACCCTCGCCTACCAGAACATCACACCCGCGGGTTTGATCAGAGAACCCAATAAAACCATCCAGGATCACCTGGCCATAACCGACGCTCTCTGCGACCACGAGCCTGAAAAGGCGGAACAACGTATGCGCGAGCACCTGAAAAAAACTATTGCCCAATTGAGAAGTAATAAAACTGAGAAAGACGCCGGGAAAGGGGCATGACCCCGGCATGTATCCGCCGAATTTGCTGGTCTTTTTTGATCATTTACGAGCAGTAATGAGATAAAAACTATTTGAGTGGAGGAAAACATGAAAGGCAGATCGATTTTCGCCGCATTGTGTGCGGCCCAGATGTTCTTTTCTTATGGTGTGGCAGAGGCCGCTGATGCGGTTGTACTGAAGTTCAGCCACACGATCAGCAACAGGGCCTGCGCCACGCCGCCGCCCAGAAATTTGCAGACAAGGTTGGAGAGTACACTGCCGGGCGCTATAAAGTGCAGGTTTACCCGGCAGGACAGCTCGGCAACGATCCCAAGGCAATCGAACAGTTAGCCCTGGGTGGAGTCGATTTTACCGTCTCCAGCACCGGCTCCTATGCCCCGCATGTCGATTCTCTCAATATGACCATGCTCCCCTATCTAGTCGAATCCTACGAGCAGGGTTGGAAACTCTATGATGAATCGAAATGGCTGCAGACCCAGTTTGATAAGGCCCCGGCCAAAGGCTTCCGTTTCCTCGCCACCTGGGAGGCCGGTTTTCGCTGCATGACCTTTATCCATTCCCTTTCTTGTTTACGCCTTTATCGCCGGGGTTTCCATGCGCCAGCTGTCGATGGCTGGTATCGGCCCGGCCCTGATATCCGCCGTGGCGCTCATGGCGGTATGCATATGGTACGGCCGGAAAACCGGCTGCGATGCCGGTGGGCGGCTCTCCACCCTTAAAGAAATTTGGGCGGCATTCAAAGCAGCCTCCATTGCCCTGCTTATGCCGGTAATCATCGTCGGCGGCGTCTGGTCGGGGGTTTTCACCCCCACTGAAGCGGCAACAATTGCTGTAGTCTACGGTTTGATCATCTCCATTTATGTCTACCGCGACATCGGCTGGAGGGATGTTCCACCGCTGATGCTCAAGGCTTTGCAAACGAGCGCCACCGTCATGCTGGTTATTGGCGCCACCGGTTGCCTTTCCTGGCTCCTGACGGTCGAACAGGTAGCGGGCAGCTGACCGAATGGGTGCGGATGTTCGCCACCGAACCGTGGATCTTTCTCCTGCTTGTCAATGTAGTACTCTTCTTGCTCGGCATCTTTATTGAGCCACTGCCGGCAATGCTTTTGTCTGCGCCGTTATTGCTGCCAATGGCGCAAAATTTCGGGGTTGATATGGTCCATTTCGGCGTCGTGGTTACCGCCAACCTGGCCATCGCACTGTATACACCGCCGGTTGGGGGCACGCTCTTTATTGCCTCGAAACTCGCTGGAGCAGGAATCGGCGAAGTCACTAAACATCTAATGCCGCTCATGGCCGCTACCCTGCTTATGCTCATTGTTATCACTTATGTGCCGCAACTCACCAAGATCATTCAGTGGATGGTGTTTAATTGATTTGATAGGAAACCACTCTTTTTTGCCTTAATTGCATCTTACTCAATTAACAATACCTGGAGTTTTTTATGCTAAAACTAGCAATCATCACCGGCTTTCTTTCCCAAACTAAAGACCGTTTTCACAACTACAATACCCCGCTTTCCCTGGATGAAAAATTTTCGCTCATGGCGCAAATCGAAGGTTATTCAGGGGTCGAAATAGTCTATCCCTACGAAGTTCAGGATGCTGAGGAGACCAAGGCGGCCCTTGCCAAATATTCGCTTGCGGTCGCAGCCGTCAATGTCAACGTCAAGGCCGAACCAGAGTTCCGTAATGGCGGCCTTACCGCAACCGATCCGACGATCCGTGCCAAGGCCGTCAAGTTTATCAAAAATGCCAAGGATTTTGCCGCATCTGTCGGGGCCGACAAGGTCACCTGTTGCCCTTTGGGTGACGGCTATGAATTTTCATTTCAATACGACTACGCGGCAGCCTGGAGACATTTGGTCGAGACCTTTTCCGAGGCCGGCAGCTACCGTCCTGAGATACCACTTTTTATCGAATACAAACCGAGCGAGACCCGTGGCCACTGTTTTATCGATACCGCAGCAAAAGCCCTTTGCCTTTTAAACGATATGAAAGTTCCGGCGATGGGGGTGACTCTTGATTTTGGCCATTCTATGTATGGTAACGAAAATCCGGCGGAAGCCGTGGCTCTTCTCGAAGCAAGTCCATACAAATATTACGTGCATATTAATGACAACGACGGCAAATGGGATTGGGACTACTTCTGCGGCACCAAACACTTCCTCGAATACGTTGAATTCCTCTATTACCTGAAAAAATACAGCTACAACGATTATTTTACCTCGGATACCTCGCCCACCCGCTGGGATATTCGCGGTACCTTCGAGGCCAACAGCCGGTTGACACTGAAGATCTGGCAGATGCTCGAAAAAATCGATACCCGGACGCTTGAGCAGCTCATGGCCAAGGGCGATTACCTGGAAACCTGGAAGTTTATAGAAAAAAATATCTTTTCGTTGGCCTGAGTAGAATAAGATGCCAGCCTTAACCACCCATCCCCTCAGCCTGTTGCAGTCACTGCCGCCCGAATGGCCTGTTGACCTGCTGCCGTCAATCCGTGCGGAAATCGCCCAATCGCCGCGCAAAATCGTCATCCTCGATGATGATCCGACCGGCACTCAGACGAGCAAGGATCTGCCCATTCTCACCCACTGGTCGGAAGAGGCGCTTTGCGCCGAACTGAGTGGCCCGTATCAGGCTTTTTTCATCCTTACTAACAGCCGCAGCCTGCCGCAACCCGCCGCCTGCACTCTCGCCCTTGAAATCGGCGGCAACCTGAGAAAGTCATCGGAGGTAACCGGAGTACACTACCTGCTTATCAGCCGCAGCGACTCGACCCTGCGTGGCCATTTCCCGGCCGAAGTCGACGCTATGGCACAGGTCACCGGCAAGGAAGGGTTGCCCTATCTTATTGTACCTTTTTTCCTCGAAGGCGGTCGCTACACCATCAATGATGTCCACTATGTGCAGGAAGGCGACCGGCTCATTCCGGCGGCCCTGACCCCTTTTGCCAAAGACGCTGCCTTCGGTTTCTCTCATTCTAATCTAAAAGAGTGGGTAGCCGAAAAAACCTGTGGGAAAATAAATGCAGATACCATGACATCCATCACCCTTGAGGACATCCGGTGCGGCGGCCCCCACCGTGTCGCCACAATCCTTTCCGGGGTGCAGGCGGGCGGGGCTTGTATCGTCAACTCCGCTTCTTACCGGGATATGGAGGTGCTGGTTACAGCCCTCTTGATGGTAGAAAGAAACGGCAAGGAGTTTCTCTACCGCACCGCTGCCTCCTTCGTTCGCACCAGAGTCGGTCTGGGACATCAGTCAAAACTGCTTTCCAGCCAGGAACTAAAGAGCTCCAACCGCTGTGGTGGTCTGTTTATTATCGGCTCGTATGTCTTAAAAACCTCTCTTCAGCTACAGGCGCTGTTAGCGAATTCGGATATCTTGGCAATCGAGATTAAGGTCGGCGCCCTGCTTGATCCGCACACACGTGACGCTGAAATAGAGCTGGCCGCAGCCGAGGCCTCTGCTGCACTTATTGCCGGTCGGGACACCGTTATTTATACCAGCCGAACACTGGTGTCCGCCGATACCGCAGCTAAAAGCCTGGCGATCGGCCGGACTGTCAGTGACAGCCTCATCGCCATCACCAGGGCTTTAAAGGTGCAGCCACGCTATCTCGTGGCCAAAGGCGGCATTACCTCAAGCGATGTTGCCACCAAAGGCCTTGGTGTGCAAAGGGCTATGGTTCTCGGCCAGGCCATGCCGGGTGTGCCGGTCTGGCTATTGGGACCTGAATCCCACTATCCGGGGATGCCTTATATTATTTTCCCCGGCAACGTTGGCGACAATGACGCACTGACCCTTCTCCAAAAGAAACTTCAGGAAGCGACAAGAACCCGTTAATTATATAATCGTTTTACAAATATCAACAGATTCATACAGGAGAAAACCGTGAAACATACCGTCAAAACCATTCAGAAGATGAAGGACGAAAAACAACCCATAACCATGCTTACCGCCTACGACTTTCCCACCGCCAAAAAGGTCAACGATGCCGGGATTGACATGATTCTCGTCGGCGACTCCTGTGCAATGGTGGTGCATGGCCACCCCAACACCCTGACCGCCACTATGGCTATGATGGTCCTCCATTGCAGATCAGTGGCCCGAGCCTGCGACCGGACCATGGTTATTGCCGACATGCCCTTCGGCTCTTTTCAGTACGGCGTCGAGGAGACCATGCGCAATGCCGCCCGCTTTGTTACCGAGGCTAAAGTCGATGGGGTAAAATTCGAGGCTACTCATAACCACATAGCCAAAACCAAGGCAGTCGTTGAGATGGGTATCGCCGTTGTCGGCCATGTAGGGCTCCATCCCCAAGCCGTTGGCGCCTTGGGCGGCCTGAAGGTGCAGGGCAAAGATATCGATACCGCGAGAAAAGTCGTCTCCGAGGCCCTCGCCCTCCAGGATGCCGGGGTCTTTGCTATTATCTTTGAAGCGGTTCCAGCCAAACTTGCCGCCTATGTCACCCGGAAACTGCGGGTCCCGACCATCAGCATCGGCGGTGGACCAGGATGTTCCGGGCAGCTGCTGGTTACCCCTGACGTCCTCGGTATGTACGATAATTTCACTCCGTCCTTTGCCAAAAAGTATCAAGATGTCGGGGGACTCATGCTCAGTACTTTTAAGCAGTATAAAGAAGAGGTGCGCACCGGGGTATTCCCGGCCGAACAGCATTGCTACAAGATGTCGGACGATGTCCTTCAGGCCATCGAAAAAGAATTTGGCCAGGCATAAGAACAAATGATGCGGGGCGGAGACGATTTTCTCCGCCCCCTCCTCCGAAGGTGCTTAGGTGACAGGTGAGGAAATCGCCATCCCGGCCCAGATCTTCCAGGTTGCACCCTTCCCACTTATGTTCTTCACTCTGATCCTCATCCACCTGAACTTAAACAGGAAAAGTTGGATAATGCGGTTCCTCAGCGGCAAGCCACCGAAGTGGCTGGGCCGGGCTTATCGAAAATCTTGAGCTTATGCTGATTACTGAGCAATTTTTTTGATTACATAAATCGCTTCGGGAAGGCCAAGATGAGAATCACTATTAACGTCGGCAGTCAAACTAATCGTGCCGCTAGGTGTTTGGCCGGAAACTATCTGCAAGAGGAGAATAGCATCTTTGAGATTCACGGCACCATTAAAATCGACATCTCCGGAAAGGTCACCCACCCTGATATTGACCTGAAAACCTGTGGCCGTAGCTGATAGTACATTCACGTATATCTTGTTGGCAACATCGGAAAAAACCTCGCCGCTGATCCACATTGCGCCGGCATCGCTGGTATTGCCATTGCCGTCGGCATCGATCACATAGGCGGGGCGTTGCCGGGTGGTATCGACTTCGTGGATGATGATGGCCGGGCCGGTGACCTTGACATCATAACCTGCCTGGCGCCGTGCTTCCACCGTATAGAAATGGGAACTGGAACCGGCAATGGGGATTTGCACCATCTTATAATTGCCGTTGGTCGGCAGGGCCAGCTGCTCCAGAGTCAAGTTAACATTGTCGACTGCCCCGGCAATGTATTTTTGCCCGGCAGGAACCCATCCCAGCCGATCTTTGTGATAGGTAATAGTGTGCTGTGCCATGCAGCCATAGGTGGCATCGGTGGCAACGCCACAATTATAACGATCCTGACTCATAACATCCCAGGCATTATCGTATGTCTGCCCATAGCTACCGGAAGAGTGCGGCAACCCGAAGCCATGCCCCATTTCGTGTGCAATGACCGATATGCTGGCATATCCCCATGGCGGTTCCCAGGTTGTGCTCCAACTTTTTGTTACCCCATCCAAGGTCATATACCTGCTACCGCCCCAGGCATAGCCATTATCAAAATCGGTATTAAACATCATATTAATACCGCTATAATTCGAATAATTTACACTTGCATCCGCAGCGGCAATACAATCTGTAGCAAGTGTGTTTAGATTGGTTCCCCCGGTTGTGTTGGTGGGGTTATAGTAGAGCTCATTTTGCGGCAGCACGAACCAACCGTAAGCAGTGCTTCCGGCAACATCCACGGTCCCATACGATTGCTCGCGCCAATAATGATCCAGCCCGGGTTTTGTGCTCGCATACATTCCTTGAAAAAACGCCAGGTTCTTAGGTTCAGTAGCATAATCACTAAACTTGCACATGATGGTGACCCAGGGTTTTGAGCCACTCACTGCCGGAAGGACATCCCCCTCCTGGGTTGCTGCCAGGGTTTGATCTAGGGTGATCGCGGACACATTAAAATGCGTCGATACACCTTGATTCGCCGCACCCTGGTAAGAGCTTGAGGCCGCCCATGCACCCTCCAAGCTTACAAACTTGCCATTCAGTTTCAAGGCTCCACCAACTGACTTGGCTACCGTCTCATTCAATAAGAGCGCGGTAGTTTGCCCGTTAGCATCGGTAATTTGGTACAAGGGATCGCTCGAAGCGCCGGTGGAGTTGTCGCCCCAGATGATGGTAAACCACCCTCTTAGAGAATCCTGTCCTCCTCCGAACTGGGCCAAAACGGGCCGGGGGCCGCTCAGCGCCAAACCCGTCAGAAAAACTACTAGCAGAACACCCTGAAACACTTTTTTTTTGAACTCCACAATTTACTCCTTTTTCTGATCTACTGGGGGTGTTAAGCCCTGTGCGAAATAAATGAACACTTGCAGAACAGCTCACAGCAGGTTTTCTGCTGGAAGCAATGCATCAATTGCCGGGTACCAAGCGAATTGACAGTACCTGAAGCACAGAAGCTGAATTATGAACCATTTTCCCGGTGATGGTGACCCTTCGACGGTCGAATTGCAGCGCCCCTCCCAGGGATTTTGCAGTGGTTTCATCCAGCAATAAGCGATATTCCTGACCATGTTCATTTGTGATTAAGTAACGAGGTTCACCATTCCAAATGGTGTTAAACCAGCCTGTAACGGTCTGCGCCTCCGCCTGCGATCCTTCTGGAGCGGTGGAGTGAGGTGTGCTTTCCGTCGCGGCTGCATTCTGGGTCACCGTTGCTTCCGGCGATTGTAGTGGAGTTGCCTCTTCCGTCCTGGTCGGTTTGGGAGGCTCAACCCCCAAAGCCGGATAGTGTATATACCCCACTCCCAAAATTATAAAGGCAAAAACAAACATTCCAAATTTTCTAATCGCGTTCATATTGCTCTGCATCCGCCGTGGCGATAGGGGAAGTCATAGTCGATGTCGAACATCCCGCTTCTTCGAATGAATCCCATGGGTCAACCTGTCTGCTATGTATTGATGTCTCGTCGCTACAGAACCACTGGTGTCATGCAAGAATCGGGGCGCAAGTATAGTTTCCTGATTACATTCACTGTGCTCGTCGGGTGTTTGCCAGGTTTTAATCTTCGGCTAGCCCGCCTGACAGCCAGAATCAACCCAGAAAACTCACGTTTTCAAATTCCGGATGGCGGTTGCCGGGCAAGGCAACATAGCGGTTTATTACGATAACCCTTTTTTCACACGGCATACTGGGACAAGACTCAGTCAGTTGTCAGCCATGAAAACGAGAGGTTTTGTGTGTTCCGTAATCCACTTTCGTAATCCATGTAGCCGGTAATCCGCTTTGGTAATCCACTCGAACCAAAGGTCCATTTTTAAGTTTTTTTTGGGAAGATTTTCTTCGTGAAGGGCCATCCGATCCACTGCATCAAAACTACCTTTAACCGTTTATGTTTACCCACCATAACTCAGCTTGGCCAGAGAAAAGCTGTTACGGAGGATGTACTGACGACATTTTCGATGCCCCTCGTCACCCGCCTAAAGCCGAACCTCGTTATGGACACTGAAGCCGGAGTTGTGCCGCCATGTAAGGACAAGGCCGGACGGTCATCAAGACCATGGAAATCGCCCGCGCTGTCGCCAGAAAACTCCTGGAAGTCCAGGCGGAAAGACGCAATAGCCCGGCTGTAAAAAAGCCCTCATTGACGTTATTGCGCAGAAACGATTTATCGATAAACATCGAACCGGTACGATCATTGCTGACAAAGAATATGGCGCCGCCGCCTTCCTTTGCATAATTGTTTTTGATGGTGGCCTTGCCGTTGCGGTAATCGTAGCGCCAGACGCGCTGCCCGTCCGCACTAAAGGCATACATAAAGCCATCGTTCAGGGAGACGATGATCTCGGGTGCCTCCGTTCCCTGGATATTGGGAACGCCGATGACTTCCATCTTCCCGTCGCCGTCCAGATCCCCAAAACTCGGGGGTGAGGCCGTCCACTGCAACCACTCCTGACCATTCCCAGGATTTGGCCAGGGCCCGGTATGCAGGTTGTAGTGGTTCGTTTCGATCACCGGATCGGCGCAGCGTATGAACTGGCCCCAGGTCAGGCGCTGCCCCGCATATGCGGTGGCCCGGTTGGTGAACCAGGGAGAGGCGTTAATGGCGACTCATAGCGGCCCCGGATTGGATTTACAATTCCCGCCTACCAAGTCGCGGCCAGAGAATCGGCACTGAATCCTGGGCGAGAGGTAATGCTGTTCAAGCTGACAAAGTCAAACTGACTGAGCGTAATGGACTGCAACTGATCCCAGGTTGCTCCCTGCCACTGCGCACTGGGCTCGCCCTGGATAAACATGTCGCTGCCATTGTCGGCCACATAGGCACCAAATTGTTTCATCGCCGTGGCGATGGCCTTGGCCTGGGTCGTCCAAGTGGGAGGAATGACAAAATCGGCGCGCAGACGTAAGATGGCGCCAAAAGGTATCGAACCAGTACTTCTACCTGCCTGGTGCCGGGCCGGCCAGACGTAAGTGTTTTTCATGACACTTGAGCGCAGAGTGATGCGCAGGGCGTGTTTCACCTCCCCGGCATTCGCCTCATCAACCCGAACCAGCAACGGCAGAATGGGGAAACCGGCCGCATCCCCAGAGGTCCAGCCCGCCAGGCGCTGAACCAAGGAATTAAGATCCCAGGCGGCGCTGCACAGAAGCTCCCACGGCCCGTTGTTGGTTGACTGCCCGGCAGAGGTTCCAGCATAATAGGCCTCCCATAACCGGCAGGTAGCTTTCTCAACAACCAGGATATGATGGTCACCATCTGGGCAAGTCTGCCCTGCCGGACAATAACCGCCCTCCACCTTAACATTCGCATCAGGAGGGATAGGTAAATGCCGGTTGCTTGCCGTACTGCAGTCACGCAGCATGTTGTAGCCACCCGAGCCATCGGCAACGGCGCAGTCGCTCTCATCCGGCCAGCCTTCGGTGTAGGCAACGGTCGGCCAGTTGGTCGTGACCGTGGTGCCGTCCACGACGTTATACGGAATGCCCCAATAGGTGTCATGCAGACTTTGGTCTTCATTCGTACCCCAGTCAAGGTGTAGGCGGCGCGTGCCGGTGGAATCGATCAGCGACTTCCAGGTGGCGCTGTTGGCGTGTGCCGGGAATTGCGTAGTGTTGTCAATGCGGGCGTTGAAAATGGCCGTCACCGGAAAAATCGGGCAGCCGGCGATGGTGGGGCCGCTCGTAGCGACGGCCGCTGTAATCATATAGTTTTTTGTTGACCCGTCGAATGCCGCGACGGTGTAAATTATAGAGCCGGCAAAATTATTGGCTGTTGAGCCACTCGCCTGTACCATGTTTCCGACTTTTACCGAGGTGCCGGTTGTGGAGAATGTGGCAACGAGTGACGTCAGGCTGGTGCCCGGAGGGAGTGTAACGGAAATGGCCGTTCCAGCTATGATTGCATTTACGCCAAGAAGCGAATATGCGGTAATATCCTTGGCAGCAAGGAGTGCATTTGCAGCGTAGATCGCTTCCGCCAGGCCTATTTTCTGATCGCTATTGACATCGGCACTGAGGTAGATACCGGCTGGATTTGGAGACATGCCAGCACTCATCTGAAGGGCCAGGATGACATCGGTCAGGTCAACCTTCAAATCATGATTGATATCCCCCTTGGCGGCATTACCGGCGAACGCCGGACCTGCTGTTGCAGACAGTAAAAACAAGAGAAAAATGATATTTCGAATCATGCAATTACCATCCGTTAGTTTGATTGGAGTTGTTGAGAGGCGATTAAACCAATAAAAAAATCATCACACTCTGGCGGCTGCAAAACCGATGCCACTTGGGGAAAATATTGTTGAAAAATTAGTATCAAGCTTATTCACTTCTATAACCAATATTTGAAGGAAACGCTGAATTTTCACCAGAGATCTTGTTCAGAAATGCGTAGACTATTGAGTGCCCAAAAATGACAGGGTTGACAAAAAACAGGCCGGAAGTGGTTCCTGCTTGGCTCCTCCAGCTTGCTGCAGGGCGAAGAGCGCTTCCGCCATATCGATTTTCAGGTCGCTATCGACATCGGCGCTGAGGTGGATACTTGCTGGATTGGGCGACATCCCGGCACTGATCTGCAGAGACAGGATGACATCGGCAGGATCAACCCTCAGGTCATGGTTGACGTCACCTTTCCCGGCATTTTCCTGCCTTTCAGCGATAGCCGCCAGCAGCCATCAGAAGGCCCGGCCTTTAAGGACGCAGTAGAGGTTGTCCTGCATGGCAAGGTTATAAACGAGGGATATTTTTCCCCAGTTCGGCAATACATTGCACTGATTTCCGGTATCACACCTTGCCCTTACACCGCGAATCGATTAAAGAGGATACTCCTCGATATCGCCTCCTGAGTTTCTGGTCCATCTTGTCGTTCTTCATCAATTCTTCATAGTTGATCGGCTACAATCTGCAGAAGCCCTTGGGGTATATTTGTCCTGGCGATCTTCGGCATCGGCCTGTATCTTGATTTGAGCTGTACACAGGACACACCCACCGTATAATACAACCTTTTTCATAAGCATAATATCAATGATCACCTTACGCACGCTGTTTGCCCGTCTTCTCGGTTGCCGAAACGGCGGGATTTTTCTTTTTGTTCTTGTCTTTGTCGGTATTGCCGAGAGTGTTAGGCTCGCTCTGATTTGTAAAGCTTCTGCCACTCTTTCCTGGGATGCCAGCCTTCTTACGGCACTGCTCTGGGGGCTGCTTTTTGACCTTGGCGCTGCGGCACTCTTCTCCATTCCACTGGTTCTTCTGCTCACTGCCCTGCCGATGCACTGGTTTGCCAAGCGATGGTTGCGGGCGGTCATGCATTTTGGCGGCTTCATAATTCTTTTTATCATTCTCTTTGGGGCTCTCGCAGAGTGGATATTCTGGGATGAATTTGAGGCGCGGTTCAACTTTATTGCGGTCGATTATCTCATTTACACGACTGAGGTGATAGGCAATATCCGTGAATCCTATCCTTTGCCCTTGCTGCTTTCGGCCTTGTTCGCCGTCACCCTGGCCATTCATCTGGCCCTCATCCGCACCGGCATGCCCGGACGATGGTTTGCAGCAGCGGCCGAGCCTTGGCGGCGACGGATGGTCCACAGCGCGGCATGGCTGACATTTACGCTTCTTGTCGGGCTGTTGGTAAATGAGCAGATGCTCCCGGAGTTCACCAACAATTTTCACCGTGAGATTGCCAAAAACGGCACCTGGTCTTTGTTTGCTGCATTTCGCAACAACGAACTTGACTACCGCCAGTTCTATCCAACGCTGGCGCCTGAAAAAGCCTATGCCCTACTGCACCACGAACTTGCCCGGGACGGATCGAAGGTCATCAATCCGGCCGGCCGCGACACCCTGAGACAGGTGACCAATCAGGGTGATGCACTGTATCCCAACGTTATCCAGATAACCGTCGAAAGCCTCAGCGCTCTCTTCCTCGCCGGCTACACCCCTGGATCTACTCTGACCCCTAACCTCAATGCCCTGTCTGCCGAAAGCTTGGTTTTTGAGAATTTTTACGCCACCGGGACCAGGACCGATCGCGGCATGGAGGCATTAGCCCTGTCCCTGCCGCCAACTCCCGGCAGATCGCTGATCAAGCGCCCCAGAAACGAGCATCTTTTTTCCATGGGTTCAGTGTTTCGCAGCAAAGGCTATGACACCGCCTTCATCTACGGCGGCTACGGCTACTTCGACAATATGAATTACTTCTTCGGCAACAACGGTTATCGGGTAGTCGATCGCAATTCGGTGGCTCCCGGCGATGTAACCTTTGCCAATGCCTGGGGCGCCTGCGATGGAGACTTGTATACCTGGACACTTAGGGAGGCGGACAACTCTTTTGCAAGTGGCAAGCCCTTTCACTTTTTTGTCATGACCACTTCCAACCATAGGCCGTATACCTTTCCGGAGGGCCTCATCGACCTGCCTTCAAAAACATCCGGGAGAAACGGTGCCGTCAAATACACCGATTATGCCATCGGTCAGTTGCTGCGCGATGCCTCGACCCGCCCTTGGTTTAAAAACACCGTCTTTGTCATTGTTGCCGATCACTGCGCCGCCTCGGCAGGAAAGTCTGAGCTGCCGGTGAAAAACTATCGCATCCCCATGATGATATATGCCCCCGGCGGACAGATTGCCCCCGGGCACGTGACAACCCTGGCCAGCCAGATCGATTTTGCCCCAACCCTCTTCGGCCTTCTCAACTGGACCTATCCGAGTCGTTTCTTCGGCCATGATGTCCTGAAGGTCGGCGAGGCCGACGGCCATGCCTTTGTCGGTAATTACCAAAAAGTCGGTCATCTCAAGCAAAATGTCTTTACGGTCTTAAAGCCGGTGCGCAAACAGGCACGCTATAAGTACGACCCTGCAACTGAGATGCTCAGTGCGGCGCCCGGAGAGGGTGCGGGGTTTGAAGAAAGCGTCAGTTATTATCAAATCGCCGCTGAAATGTACCGGGAGGGGACTAACCAGGAAATATCGGCTAAGGAAAGTGGGCGTACGAATGACAACTCATCCGCACGTCAGAAAATTTGCCTCTCCAAAACACTCTGGGATTTTGAACGACGGCTTAATAGCGAATAACCGGTATCGACTGCGCCTCATTTAAAAGCATCCGGAGATGCGTCTGTTCCCTATCGCGATTACGAATTCTTTCATGCAGATCGTGTCTGGTTTCACGATCAAGTTTGGGGTCCTTTAGCCTACCTTCGTAGGTATCGATTTCGCTGTCTAAACTGTGGATCTGATTTCTGAGATTATGGATACGGAGACCAAGATCAACATTGTCGTCGAAAAGACCTCGGGTTTCCGGCGGACAAACACGGGAGTTGCCGCTAGAGCCGCTCAGGCCGACGGAATAGCCACGATCCGGTGTGCAGTACTCAATTACGCCGTTGCTCCAGCCGCGCATATAGGTCTTCCGGTCGGGAAGCACGTGCACCTCCTGGCAGGCCTCGCGGTGCATAGCCAGACGCTGGTCAGGATCCCAGCCGTCGCTGCCGTCAATCCGGCCAATGCGTTCCCAGGAGGTTCCGCTGGCTTCAAGACACTGTTCTTTGGTCATGGAAGCACAGCCGCTCAGACCAACCATCGCCACAAGAAACAACCATAGTAATTTCATAAAGCACTCCGTTTTAAAAATCGGACAAAAAGATTGATCGCATATTCACACGGATTTTCGGTTCTTCTCGCTCAAAATAGGTATTACCGGAGCTTTCCACAAGGCCAAAACAAAGCCCTCAGGGCGATCAATTGCCTACACGATGGTGTTTTGTGGCCCTCTCTCTGTTAATCTCCACTGTGAGTATGGCGGAGACAACCGGCCTTGAGGTGTCTTGGAAGTTTTTACTTTTCTGGCTGACATCACAAGGAAAACGCGGTTTTCGAGTTTAATTTGGCAAATATTCAGAATAATTCACCACCCTGAAAAAGATATTTGCCCGGAAACCACGAGACAATCACCAGAAAAACCGCCAGAAAGAGGATAAAAAGCCGAAGACAGGTTTGCCGATAAAGGTACACCGGTTCGGCCAGTCCCGGCAAGCCTTGGACAAAGGAGGTCGCGGCGCTGCTCATGCCGACAAAGGTTGCCAGCATGAGACAGAGATAGATCGGATAGCCGACGCCGTGATATTCCCCGCGCAGGATATCAAAGGGGCAGCGATGGGTGGGCAGGGCGTAGATATAGGGGGAGATGACGGCGGTTATAACTACCAGCGAAAGTATGAAAAAAAACAGACAAGCGGCGCCGAAAAAGAAATCGGCAAGGGGCTCCCCGCCTTGGTGCGGCGCTATCCTGTTACGTCTGAGAAAGAAGATGGCGAGAAAAAAAAGCAAACCGGCAAGACCGTAAAAGAGCAGCATGACTTGCAGGGTCGGTAGCACCCCCAGCAGATTGGCACCGTCGCCTCCCCCCGCAGCAAACACCACCCCGCAGCAGGAGGTGATAATATCGGGCCTGAGGTTTAATAAATACAGGACAAGCAGGGTGATGTCGACCCCGAGCAGCGGGCCGAGGAGGAGCAGATAGGCAAATTTGATCTTCGTCAGCGGCAAAAATTCCGAACGGATATCCAGGCGATGCAGAACCAGCCAGAAGCCGTAGAAAAAGACGCTGAACAGTTTAACAAGAAGGGCCGGCATGCCATAGCCATTGGCAACAAAGGCGCCGGTGGCGCACATTGCGCCGACCAGAATATGGGAAAAACTGTCGGCGGCAAGCACCAGGAGAAGGAGCGATGCAAGCTGCAGAACCATACCGTAGCGAACCAATAAAGCCGCCAGCCAGGTTTCGTTCTCCATGGCGATCTGGCTTGCCGTGTCTTTTTCCGGTGCCCAGGAAAATAAGACCCTGATGGCGGTTCGTATCGCCCCGCCGAGGAGAAAGAAGGTGGCGGCGGCAGAGACCAGCAAGGCTATCGCCCAGGAGTTGAGAATCATTGTTTCACCGCGTGTCTGGATGGTCCGGGATAACCATTCCATCTCTGACCAAGATGATGCGATCCATGCCGCCATGGCCTGCAACTATCGGATCGTGGGAGGCGAGTACCAAGGTTCGCCCCTCCTTTTTTAGACTTGCGAGGATATCCATGACTTCGCCTGAGAGTTTACTGTCGAGATGGGCGGTCGGTTCGTCGGCGATGATTATCGGTGGATCATTGATCAGAGCCCGGGCAATCGCCGCCCGCTGCAGTTCACCGCCACTCAGCTGCCGCACCGGAAAGTTGCGGCGGTGACTTATTGCCAATCTTGCCAGCAGCGCGTCGCCACGTTTGGCCCGAACCCTAGGCGAAATGCCCAAGGGCAGTAGCGGCAAGGTGACGTTGTCGAGGACACTGAGATCCCCCAACATATTGAAGCTTTGAAAGACAAAACCGATGAATTCGCGGCGATAGCGGGTGAGAAAATAGTCAGGAAGGCGGGTGATTTTTTTGCCGCCTATTGTTGCCCGGCCACTTGTCGGCGGCAGGACACAGCCGATTATCGACAGCAAAGTGGTTTTTCCGGACCCGCTCGGCCCCTGCAGGCAAACCATCTCCCCTCTGCCGACCATGAGCGACACACCGCGCAGGGCAACGACCTCGCCCACCTCGCCCTGGTTATAGATTTTTACTACCTCTTGCAGTTCAAGAAACATCTCAGAGCACCGTATCGGCCCGCACCACCGCCGCCCGCCAGGCGGGAACCGCCGTGGCGCAGAGGTAGGGCAGGACGGAGATGGAGAGAATCAACAGAACGTCGGATACAACCAGAGGCGGGGCCATGGAAAAGTTTGGACGGAGGACCGACCAGCCGAGAAAAATCGGGCGAAAGAGGATTCCGGCAAAATAACCGACATGGACCCAGGCCAAAAGCCAGCCGGTAAGAAAGGCGAAAAAGGCCACGGTCATCGACTCGAAAAAGCGCAGCAGCATGATGTCGCCGGTCTGCCAGCCAAGAATTTTCAAGATACCCACCTCCCGCAGTTCGCTTTGCGACAGGCCGGAGGCTTTGTCCCAGGCGAGAATGACAAAGGCGACCAGGGAGGTGAGCAGGCAAATGGTGCCGAGGCCTGAACGCCAGCTGAAGACCACCTCGTAGGTTTTCAGGATCTGGGTCTTGGTAATGACGCGCACCCCGGCCAGTTTATCACGGATTTTTTTGGCAATGGTGTCGATCTCCACGGGATTGCCGGCGTAGACGAGGAGATCGGTGACGAGGCCATCTGGGATGGCAAAGAGGTTGCGGGCATCGCCAAGGGTCATCAGAATCAGGTCGGCGGTCACCAGGTCCGACTCCTCGGCAAAGATACCGACCGTCTCAAAGGCGGCGAGGCTGAGATCGGGCCTGAACAGGGAGAAATATTTCCGTTCGCCGAGTTGCAGCTGCCGCCGCATCTCGGCGCTGATCACCGCCTTGCCGCTTTCACTGGCCCTGGGCAGCCGCCCTTGGGAAAGTCCCGGCCATGTTTTCCCGGGATCATTTTCCGGCGGCGCAGCCATACCGATAATTGTGTAGTTGGCGCCGTTTCGTTCATCAAAATAGTAACCCCAGACCCGTGCATCGACCCGCTTAACGCCGGAAATCCCCATCAGTTGTTGCCTCGCATCCAGGGCGATGCTGGTCTGTCTCCCAGCCGACATCTGTTGCACGGTTATGTCCGGAGCTGTGCCAAGCGTCTGCCGGGCGATTTCCGTGAGCGCCCGGCTGGTCAGTTGAAAGGAGGAAAAGAGAAAGATGACGAGGGCAAAAACGGCAAAAACCACACTGTTTTTCAAGAGTTTTCGCCGCAGAGAGGCCAGGGCGTAATCAAGGATATTGAGCAGTCGGCCAAATGCGTGGGCATCCATGAATTATCGCACCGGGGCAAAAAAAAGGGTCGACGGGAAATGATCAAGTGCACCGGGGTGATCCATGCCGACCACCACCGCATCGGTGACCGCCGGATGGCGGGTATATCGCGCCTCGGTGCTCAGGGCCAGATCGGAGAGGGCCAGATCGGCGACAACCCGTTGCACATGGCGAAGTCGCTCGTTTTGTGCGCTGCGGTGTTTGCCCATGGTTGTGAACATCAGGCACCCCAGGAAAAAAAAGATACAGAGGATACAAAGAACTCCGGTCGACGGACGCATGTCCCAACGGCTCCTAAAGATATTTCCCGAGAATCTCCGTCATTTCCGCCTCACCGACCCCACCGAGAAGGGCGGCGAGTATCTTGCCCTCGGGGCTGAGAAACAGGGTTTGCGGATAGGCGCGGATGCCGTATTGATCGGCAAGTTTTGCCGCATTATCAAGAATCACCGGAAAGACGGTGCCCAATTCCCCGATGAAGGCTCGTAAAGATTTTTCGTTTTCATAGAAGCTGCTGATGTAGAGGACTTTTAGCCCTTTGTCCTGATGTTTTTTATAGAATTCGCTGAAGACCGGGGTATCGGCCTTGCAAAATCGACAGTTGGTTTCAAAAAAGCGGAGAATCACCGGGCTGCCGCGTAGATTTGACAGGACGGTGACATTGCCGTCGAGATCTTTGGCGGCGAAATCCGGCGCTTTATCCCCAAGCTGCAACCTTGCCGGAGGTGCTTCTCGTTCCCGATCGCAACCGACAAGCAGTCGCGTCAGCAGAAATAAAAATATACAGAGCAGCGTAATGGTTTGCGCCGATATTGAAAGCTTCCTGTTCATACTCCTCCCACCTTTCCGGAAAATACCTCCCTGTATATGAACAAAAAAAGCCTGAGACAACAAGAGGAAATCCTCTTTTGGCGCCCTGGGCGGCGACGAAAAGCATGGGAGCGGAAGACCACGAGTGCCTTCTTATTCCATTTCTAAATCAAGCGCTAACTTCAGCGGCTGCGCTGTGCGGCTCCTCGCCGTACTTCTTTGAACTGTCTCGTCGCTGCTCGCTTGCCTTTTCGTTTCCATCTTGATTTAGAATTGGAATTATTTCACTATCAAACGCAGCTTTTCGGCGACTTGTCGCATATTCTGAAACCAATTTTCGGCCAGCGGGTCAATTAAAACCACCTCACCGAATATCTCACCGGCCAGCAGTTTTGCGCTTTTTGTGGAAAACTGGGGCTGGGCAAAGATGACGTGAATATTTTGTGCCTTGGCTTGCTGGATCAGTTTTCCCATTTGATTGGGTTTTGGTTCTTTGCCCTCGATTTCAACGGCCACCTGTTCCAGACCGTAATCCTTGGCAAAATAACCCCACGAGGGGTGGAAAACCATAAACCGCATGCCCTCCTTGCCTTTGAGGAGTGCCCGTAAATCGGCATCAAGTGCGGTGATTTCCTTGGTGAATGCCGCCAGATTTTCCTGAAAGAAGGCGGCCTTGTCCGGGAACAGCTCGGCCAGCGCATCCTTCATCATTTCCGCCTGTTTCTTGACGAGAAGGGGTGACAACCAGATATGCGGGTCAAGCCCGTCCCGGCCCGGTTCCTGCTCTTCGGAGGCGGTGACGGCCGGGTGATGCTCCCCTTCGTCATGATGTTCCACCATGGCGATTTTTTCTATCCCGGCATCGGTGCTGACAATCTTCAGCTGCGGATTGACACCGATGAACTTGTCGAGCCAGGTGGCCTCAAAAGGCATGCCGATGGCAAAATAGGCCCGGCTCACGGCCAGCTTTTTCATTTGTGAGGGTTTTGGTTCATAGGTGTGGGGGCTCGCCCCTGGCGCCACCATCACCTCGACATTGACGCTGTCTTTGCAAATTTGTTGCATAAAATACTTCTGCGGTAAAATAGAAACGAAGACCGTTTCAAGGGCTGCCGATAAGGCCCCTGTCGAACAGGATAAAATACATAATAAACTAATACATATGCTGATAATTGTGCGCTTCATCG
>JBBQVT010000026.1:0-37726 GCA_038211245.1 Desulfobulbales bacterium
CGGGATATCGAGGAAATCACCACAGTTATTAATAGTGTCAATGCAATTGTGGCGACGATAACCACGGCGGTGGGCGAACAATCCAAGGCCACTGAAGAGATCGCTATGAATATCAATCAGGCGGCAGACGGTCTCGGCGAGGTGAATGAAAACGTCAGTCAGATATCGGTTGTCGCCTCGACCATCACCGCCGAGATTGCCTTGGTTAATTCGGCGTCCGGGGAAGTTTCGGCCAGCAGTACCCTGGTTGACAACAGTAGCGGCGATCTGCAGAACCTTGCCAAGGAGCTGCAAAAGGCGGTGGGGAGTTTTAAGGTCTAGCCGCGGTATTCTCGATCTTAAAATCGGCGGAGGCTCCTCTATTAACTCATACCGCCAAATCTGGTTTTCTACCGGTGATGATCCTCGTTTCGGTGACCACTAGGTCGAGGATTTGGTCATGGGCACTGAGGGGAGCTTGGTCGATTATTTGTAAATCAAAGGCCAAGCCAATGCGCGTGGCTGCCGGATTCTTGGCAAGAAATCGATCATAATATCCGCCACCATAGCCGAACCGGCCACCCCGTTCATCGAAAACCGAACCCGGCAGAAGGATCGTCTCAATCTCTTCCGGGGCGACTTGGTTGGTACGGCAGAGTTCCTCCTTTGGTTCGGGGATCATGCAGTAGCCAGGCTGAAGATCTGTCGCCGGATTGGTGATGTGGATGGCGTCAAGTCTTTTTTCCCGCACCCGGGTAATGGGTACGATTACCCTTTTCCCCATATCGATCAATAGGTCAATAAGATCAAACGTTGCCACCTCACTGCGAAAACTGACATACACAAAGATCGATTGGCGGTTTTTGATCTGTTCAAGATTGAGCAGGGTCTGCTGTATAGCCTGCGATTTTGCAGCAATTTCTTTCCGAGGAAGTTGGTCACGTGCGGCCAAAATATTTTTTCTCAACATTGCTGCTTCGGTCATCGGTATTTCTCCATGTGATGGTGGCAAAGGGGGACGCGAGGGCGAGAATGCTTAGGGATGGAGTGGAATCTTGATCCTCCTGGCTCCCCGTGCGCGGTTTTGTGCTGCTTGCGTGTCATAATCGTTGGATGATATAGAGAAAAGTTGGCAATCTGCTGAGAATTTTTAGCCGATTAAATTCAAAGAGCCGTGCCCTGGATGGCTGATTAAAGGTTAAGGGCGAGAAGTAGATTGAGCCCTTAGGCCTGGTGTGTACCTGTCTTTCCCTGATCAATTCCATGATCGCCGGATAATGATTTGCCGGCAGGTCGTCATCCATAATAAAGTTGGCCGTTACTTCGATTGAACCATAGCGTTGGTTGATCTCCTGCATACGGGTAAAAGCCTCTTGAACGAGTTGTGCTGAGATGGGCTTGCCGAGTTTATCGAGTGTTTCCTGGTCGGCGGATTCAAGTCCTATATTGATATAGTACATCCCGGGCAGCTTTTCCAGTTCGATAAAGAGGTTCTCCGGGGCATTGACAAGGGAGGTTGCCGAGCCGAAGAGAAAGGTCTTGTGCTCGGTTATGTGAGACTCAGCAAAGCCTAACTGTCGGTATGCCTCCTGTATGCTAAAGCAGATGAGGTCGCCACCCGCCTGCAGAGCGTCGTGTTCACCCAGAAAGAGTGCATTGTAATTGGCGAGATCTGCTCCGTAGAGATTTCTCAACTTATCGATCTGATCGGCAATCTCAATCTTTGTTTTGTCGCTGAAAGGGAGAGTGTTTTTCACCTTGCAGAACCGACACTTATACAGACAACCCTGGGAAATGCTTAGGGGAATTACATTGTAATCGACATGTCGGGCATCCGGCGGCAGCACAGAAATACGCCCGCCGATGATCGTTCGAAGCATTTTCGCTTTTTCCGCAAGACAGGCAGGGGTATTTTTAAGCGCCTTTTCAAGGAAACGGCGAACGGGCTCTGGTGCATCGTCCAAGCCTTCGGTAAGGTGAGTAAGTATCTGGTGCCATGAGCTGGTCAAGCCACTGATCGTCGTATCGGCAAAGGGGCGACCTCCAAGGAGATTATTCGATGGATAGGCAAAGTTCGGCAGGTAATATTCACCGATGGCCTCGAACACCCCGGCATAGCCCCCGGTGGAGTAGTACACCCAGTCATCACCCATGGTGCGTTTCAGCCATTCATGGGGATGCCCCCAACTTTCCCCCTTGCCTTGAGCGCGGATGATTTCGCCGTTGAGATTGAAGTGCAGGACAACGCTGCTTGAGGTCACTTCCGAAAATACTCCGCAGTGTACGGGAAAACTCTGTTTTGAGTAATTGGCACTGCCTTTTTTCAGAACAGTGCATTGCAAGCGATTGGTTAAAGAAGGGGCGTTCATCAGGGTGGAGGAAATGTTGTTGGCTGGGGTGTCACAGCGCCGGCGGTCGGTTGGTAAAACATGGACCTCAATATACGGTCTTGATACTTACAATATAGTCAGAAAATTGTCAAATCACATGGAATGCGGGCAAAAACAAAAACTCATTTTGGCTCTTGGTATTAATCAAAAATAGCCACATCGTGGTACAATGCGTATAGTGTAACAGTGATTCCCTTGTTTGTTTTCAAGATGAATTTCTTAACTATTCCTCATCTCAGTGAGTCAAAAGGGTAAGTGATGGCCAGTGAAATAATTGTCAATGTTTGTATGGGTACCGGCGGCATTGCTGCCGGCGGTGATCTGGTGATGGCAGCGTTTGCTCAGGAGTTCGAAGCGGTCGGTTTCGAAAACGCCGTCGTCAAGGAAAATTGCCGACTGCATAAAGTGGGGTGCCGAGGTTTCTGTGCCCGCGATGTTCTTGTTGATGTCACGGTTGATGGAAACGTTTCCACCTATCAGTATATCCAGCCGGATATGGTGAAAAGACTGGTGCAGGAGCATATCATTGGGGCAAGACCCATCCAGGAATGGCTGGTTGGTGACGATTACCATACCTTCCACGATAATCAAACGAAAAGGGTTCTCGCCGATCTCGGCAAGATCGATCCGGAATCGATTGATGAGTATCTCGGCGTCGATGGTTATAAAGCGGCAGAAAAGGCCCTTTCCACCATGAAGCCCGAAGAGGTGATTCAGATCGTCAAGGACTCGGGGCTGAGGGGCAGAGGTGGCGGTGGTTTCCCCACCGGCATGAAATGGGGCTTCTGTGCTGCCAATATGGCCGAACAAAGATATATCATTTGCAATGCCGATGAGGGTGACCCCGGGGCATTCATGGATCGTTCCGTCGTTGAGGGTAACCCGCACGCAGTTATCGAAGGAATGATCATCGGTGCATATGCCATTGGTGCCTCGGTCGGCTATGTATATATCCGCGCCGAATATCCGTTGGCGGTAGACAGGCTGCGGCTTGCCCTGAAGCTTGCCGAGGAGCGAGGCTTTCTCGGCGAAAAGCTATTCGGCAGCGATTTTAGTTTACAAATCAAAGTTAAACTCGGGGCCGGGGCCTTTGTTTGCGGTGAGGAAACGGCGTTGATCGCCTCCATCGAGGGTGACAGGGGGATGCCTAGAGCGAAACCACCGTTCCCCGCCAATAAGGGGTTGTGGGGCAAACCGACGATCATCAACAATGTTGAAACCTTTGCCAATATTCCCCAGATAATCAACAAGGGCGCCGCTTGGTATGCCTCCGTGGGCTCGGAGAAGAGCAAGGGGACAAAGGTTATCGCCCTGACCGGCAAGATCCGCAATACCGGGCTTATCGAAATCCCCATGGGCATGCCGCTGAAAGACATTATCTACAAGATCGGTGGGGGGATAGAAGGTGACCGGTTGTTTAAGGCTGTGCAGACCGGCGGACCATCCGGCGGCTGTATTCCGCAACAACATATCGATTTGCCGGTCGACTACGAAGGACTTGCCTCGGTCGGTTCGATGATGGGGTCCGGCGGTATGGTGGTACTCGACGAGACCGACTGCATGGTCAATATCTCCAAATTTTTCCTGGAGTTTACCCAGGCCGAATCCTGCGGTAAGTGTGTTCCCTGCCGCATCGGGACCAAGCGACTACTGGAAATTCTCACCCGCATCACCGAAGGAAAAGGTCGGGAAGGGGATATCGAACTGCTGCAGACACTCGCCGAAGACGTGAGGGATTCGAGTTTATGTGGTCTCGGGATGTCGGCTCCGAATCCGATTATCAGCACTATCCGTTATTTCCGCCATGAGTACGAAGCACATATCAAACACAAGAAGTGTCCTGCCAAGGTCTGTAATAAGTTGCTGACCTTCTTTATCCGTGCCGATATGTGTGTCGGTTGTGGAATGTGTGCACGGGCCTGCTCGGTGAATGCCATTAGCGGTGAGAAAAAGCAACCCCACAAGATTGATCATTCCTTGTGCATCCAGTGTGGCTCTTGTTTCGATGCCTGTAAGTTCAGTGCGGTATTAAAGGAGTAGTGACCATGATCAATCTGACCATAGATGATAAAAAGATAGAAGTGGCTGAGGGTACTACCGTCCTGGAAGCCGCTCAAAAATTAAAGATCGATATCCAAACACTCTGTCACGACCCTCGCTTGAAGCCTTTTGGCGCCTGTCGCCTCTGTATCGTCGAGATCGCCGGAATGGCTAAACCGGTCACTTCCTGTACTACCCCGGCGACCGACGGCATGGTGGTCAAAACCAATAGCCAGAAGCTTTACCGTCTGCGCCGGACCACGGTAGAGCTCCTCCTTTCCGATCACCCCAACGACTGTATGACCTGCATCGGTACCGGGGACTGCAGGTTGCAGGAGTTGGCATACTTCTACGGAATTCGCAAGAATCGTTTTGAGGGCGCAATGCGTGACCATAACCGCGTCGATGCCAATCCCTTTATCACCAGGGAGCAAAATAAATGCGTCATGTGCGGTCTGTGTGTCCGGGTATGTGAAGAGGTGCAGGGCGTTGGTGCCATTGGATATGCGGAGAGGGGCTTTGAGGCGAAAGTAATTCCGCCATTCGGCGATGATCTCAATTGCGAATTTTGCGGACAGTGTGTCTCTGTTTGTCCGACCGGCGCCTTGTCGGCAAGGCTTTGGTCGGGAAAACCGCGCATGGAAGGAGTGCGTTTTACCGACACCACCTGCGGTTACTGCGGCTGCGGCTGCAATCTCACCCTGCGCAGTCATGGAGATCAGGTAATTCGAGTCGACTCGGCTGCTACCAACCACAACCGCGGCTGGCTTTGTGCCAAGGGGCGGTTCGGTTTTGACTTTATCGGCAGTGCCGACCGTCTGAAGACCCCGCTTATCCGGCGGGAAAAAGGCGGAAAATTGGAGGCCGCCACCTGGGATGAAGCCCTCGATCACGTTGCCAAAAGGATGACCGAAATCAAGGAGAAATACGGTGCCGACGCCCTCGGTGGCTTGTGTTCGGCGCGGTGTACCAACGAGGAGAATTATCTTTTTCAGAAACTTTTCCGTGCCGGAATCGGTACCAACAATATCGATCACTGCGCCCGCTACTGACACAGCGCAACTGTGGCCGGGCTGGCCGCAAAATTTGGCTCCGGGGCAATGACCAATTCGGTCGCTGAGGTTGCCGACAACGAAGCTCTGTTTGTTATCGGTTCCAACACCACGGAAAACCATCCCATCATCGCCCTGCGTATGAAGGAGGCGGTGGCCAAGGGGGCAAAGCTGATTGTTGCCGACCCTCGGCGGATACCGTTGGTGAAATTCGCCACCCTCTGGCTGCGGCAGAGGCCGGGTACCGACTCGGTTCTCCTCAATGCAATCATGCATGCCATCCTCGCCGAAGGCCTGGAGGACAAGAAATATATTGCTGCAAGGACTGAAGGGTATGAAGGTTTTGTCGAATCCCTGAAAGCTTTTACCCCGGAATACGGCGAAGAGATTACCGGAGTTCCGGCCGAAGATATCCGTAAAGCCGCCCGCATCTACGCTTCGGCAAAAAATGCCGGTATCTATTATGCCATGGGTATTACTCAGCATGTCATGGGTACCTACAACGTCCATGCCGTTGGCAACCTTGCCCTTCTTACCGGCAACGTCGGTAAGCGTGCCGCCGGAGTCAATCCGCTGCGGGGCCAGAATAATGTGCA
Organism: Desulfobulbales bacterium; assembly: GCA_038211245.1. Taxonomy (GTDB): domain Bacteria; phylum Desulfobacterota; class Desulfobulbia; order Desulfobulbales; family Desulfocapsaceae; genus Desulforhopalus_A. The sequence continues at coordinate 6,058 of JBBQVT010000026.1, forward strand.
GGGAGCCTGCGACATGGGCGGACTGCCCAATGTGTATCCCGGCTATCAGAAGGTTGATGACCTGGAAACAAAAGAAAAGTTTGAAAAAGCCTGGGGCACGACCTTGTCCGGAAAGATCGGCTTAGGGGCGACCGAGATGACCGGGGCCATGCTTTCCGGGCAATTGAAGGGGATGTATATCTTCGGCGAAAATCCGGCCATGTCCGATCCCAATACCACCCATTCGGTTAAGGCCTTTGCCAATCTCGAATTTCTTGTCGTCCAGGATATTTTTATGACGGAAACAGCGCAATTGGCTGACGTAGTGCTTCCGGGCGTGTCTTTTGCCGAAAAAGAGGGTACTTTTACCAGTTCGGAACGGCGGGTGCAACGGGTGCGGAAGGCAGTGAATCCGCCGGGAGTAGCTAAGACAGATCTTTATATCATCGATCAGATCTTTAAGCGAATCGACGGCCGGGGAGATTTTCATACTACACCGTTGCCGGCAGCAGTTTTTGCCGAAGCGGCTGCTCTTTGGTCCGGTATCGCCGGGATCAGTTATGAGCGTTTGGAAAAAGAGAGTCTGCGCTGGCCCTGTCCTAGCGCCGATCATCCGGGAACGGAGTATCTTTTTAAGGACAGTTTTAATCGACCTGGTGGTAAAGCCATGTTTACGCCGGTACCCTTTGTTTCTTCGAAGGAACTGCCGGATAAAGAATATCCTTTTGTTCTGACAACCGGTCGGGAACTTTTTCACTACCATACCGGAACAATGACCCGGAGATCGGCGGGACTCAATGCAGTGGCGCCGGAACCCTTCGTCGAGGTTAATCCTGCCGATGCCGAGGCGATGGGCGTAGCCGACGGCGAGATCCTGACCGTCAGTTCAAGGCGGGGATCGATCAGCCTGAAGGCCAGAGTCAGTAGCATTGTCCCGCGCTATGTGGTCTTTATCCCGTTTCATTATCGGGAAGCTGCAGCAAATCTTCTAACCAGTGATGCCATGGATCCGGTATGCAAAATTATGGAAGCCAAGGTGTGTGCGGTCAAACTTCTGAAACGGTAATTGTAATAAACTTTCATCATGGGTAATATCATTAAAATAGAAGGGACGAAGGTAACGATTAATGATTGCGAGACTGTTGTTGTTGTCCCGGAAATTGCCATCAATGAGGCTGGGTATATAAAGACCCATTCGCGCCAAGAGAGCGGTAATGCCAAGCATGCGTTCCACGCTCTTGCGCAGATGGTTTATTTCCAGTTTCAAGATGGCGAGCTGGAGATTATTGAGATCGACTCGCCGCTGACGATCAGCGACGGTTCAGAACGTTCAGAACTGCACGATGGGTTGGTGCTCTATCGTGACCTTGCCGGGGGCTTACACGTTCTGGCTCATGCTCGGCAAAATATTAAGAAGCTCCTTGAGGCGGCCTACCGGTACTGCACCAGATGGGTTCGCCTGGATATATGAAACGTGAGCAAAGGTTGTGTCCGTGAAAGATGATGCTTTGAATACTCGGCAAAGGCTTATGGTTTTTCAGCAAAACGGCAGCGGTCAACAGAAAATTGCCGGCTTGAGGAAGTATGGAGGCGAACTCTTTGAACTTAAGGTCTTCAATATTGATGACTTACTGCCCCCGGTTCTGGATGACAGCAGCGCCTATCTTCCCAAAGATATTGCCTGCGATTTGGTACTGGATTTCTTGCGGCACAATGACCTTTCGACCGATCTTGCTACCCTTTGTGCTCAGAAAGACATTCCAGTTGTTGCCTCAGGGAAAAAAATAGCCTGTAAAGGCCTGGTTACCCCTCCCACCTGATGTGGCCTTCCAAGGCAGGTTGGCCTTGGCAATTATGGTGAGCATTTCGGCGCCCCGGAATTTACAGTGGCAATCAAGGATGGAAAGGTTGTCGAGATAAATGTCATTCGCGGAGCCCCCTGCGGGGCGACGTGGGAAGCGGCAAGAAGGTTGATTGGCCATCCGGTCGAGGATGCGGCGCGGAAGATCGGTCTTGATACTCAATTTTACTGTTCTGCCAATCCGGCCGGCTGGGATCCGATTTACGGCAAGAGTCCGGTACACTTTGCTGGCAAGATCCACAGTAAGGAACTGCAGAAAGCGATCGAAAAGGTACTTTCGATCCTGTAAAAAAGAGGCAATCGCTCGGAGTGGAGTTGCGCTACACAAAAGAAAAGGGCCATCGCCGGTAGGCGTTGGCCCTTTGTATTACCAATGCTTCTCCAGTATTGCAAAGTATCCTGGTGGCTTGACACAGGCCGGACATTTATCCGGGGGGGCGGTGCCCTCATGCAGATAACCGCAGTTCAGGCATATCCAAACCACCTGTTCCTGCCTCTTGAATGCTCCACCGGATGCGAGGCTTTCAGCCAGGGCGCGAAACATCACCTCATGATGTGCCTCGGCGATGTTGATGGCGGTGAAGGTTTCTGCCGCTCTGAGGAAACCTTCTTCTTCGGCTATCTCAGCAAAAACCTTATACATCTTGTCATGGACAAAAAGTTCCAGGTCGGCTGCAGCAAGAAGATTAGCGTGGCTATCCTTGATGACCCCGGCCGGGAAGGTTCCGGTAATTTCCAACTCGCCACCGTTGAAAAAATTGAAAAACCGCAGGGCGTGAGCATATTCCTGCTCGGCAGTTTCATCGAAGATTCTGGCAATTCCTATGAGGTTTTCGGCTCTGGCCTGCTCTGCAAAGAAGTTATAGCGGGTTCGGGCCTGGGCTTCCGCCGAATAGGAGAGAAGCAGATTGTGTGCGGTTTTGCTGGTGCGAAAACCGGCCATGGCGTATCTCCTTCCCGCTATTCTTCAATAGTGATGGCGTTGGCACCGCATTCAGCGGCAGCCTTCTGCACAATTCCCTCAAGATGCTTGGGGATCACAGCAAATTTAACGATGGAAAGAAGCTGGTCCTCATCATACTCAAATACCTCCGGGCAGAGTTTATTGCAATTCCTGTCACCCATGCACTGCTTGGAAATGGTTGCCTTCATTTTGTTTCTCCTTTTGCAGTTGAAATATTTTATCGGTCATTGCCAGTGTTCCAAAAACACTGTTCATTGTCACGCATTATCGATCCGGTTACTTAGTAGGTTCTTGGCCAGACTAATCAAGATCATGGGATGCTTTCAGCACAGTATAGGGAAGCTGAATATACTCAAGGGTTTTTCCGGTTTTTTCCCAACCATTCTCTTTTAGTAGCCGAGAGAAATTTATGCTGATACCGCCGTAAAAGGAACGGCTGTCCTCTTCGTCCTTTTCACCATAGCCACGGGTATAATATCCGGCACTGAATTCAAGATATTTGAGAAAGTTGTCCTGAAAGACATCAAATCCGTCGAGTTTTAAGACCATTGAATAGTATTGGTTGGAATAGTCATCAAAGATTCCGTGAACAGGGATATTGAAAACATATTCCACCCTGAAGTCGATTTTCCGGTCAAGTGCCGGGTATTGTTCCATGAGAACACTGGCCAGGGCGCCAAGGGTGTTCGCCACCATATCTTCATAGGAAAAACCCTGCGTCTTGCTGGTTGCATCGCCGACTTCCATGGCGATTTGTACTGTCCACGCGGAAAAAGCCGCATAGATGTTAGCCTTGTCCGATGAATACCCCCAGCTTTTATAGAGACCGGTCAAGGCATCGGAGAAGGCATAGGTTGACCAGAAGTGGCCGGCTTTGTCGGCACCGCCGTATTTGCTATCCTGTTGAAACCAACGCTCATGGCCGGTATTCCAGCCGTTCGTGCCATAATCCCATTGCGCCAGGCCCCATACACCGATGAGGGCGGCGGCTGTCAAATTGGTATACAGCAGCTTTGATTCTTTTGGTTGACTGGTCCACCAGCCATCCTGTGTTGCCGCTTCGGCGGAGTTTGCAAGGGGAGGGGGAATAGTCATAGTATCGGTCCCCTGACCGGCTTGGGAAAATGCTGAAACCGGGTAGAAAGGAGAGGCGATAAGAAGAGCAAGGGCAGTTTTACAGATGAGGTTATTGAGTTTCATCATGGAAATTTTGGGGTTGAAGTGATGATGACTTGCTGGGAGCCGTGAAAATAAGCAGTGCGTCCTCATGGGTTCATCAAAAATTGGAAATATATCGTTGCAGTGATACTCTAGTTCACAAGTTCTCGTCAAGTATTGGTTGAGGGAAAAGAATCAGAGAAGTAACATGCTTGGAAAAATTTTGCCTGTCGGCAGAGGGGCACCATAAAAAAATAATTGCATGCGGATAAGGAAGAGGAGGTGTTGTGATGGCGGTTGCGAAAAATGCCATGGAAATATTCATGGTTCTTGAAAAAAGTAATTGTCGCGAATGCGGTGAAAAAACCTGTCTGGCCTTCGCCGGCGCTGTTTTTTGCGGTACGCGGCGGATGCGTGAGTGTCCGAAATTAAACGCCGCAGCCCTGGCACAATTTGCAACGGCGGGTGACGGTCTATTGGGTCAAGAGAATGACCTGGAAACATACATTTCCGAACTGAAAAAGCAGGTAATGCAGCTGGATTATTCGACGACTGCAATTCGCATCGGGGCACAGGATAATGGCGATGTTCTGCAGATAAAAATCCTCGGGAAGCATTTCGGAGTCAGGAAAAACGGCAGTTTTTCAACGGATTTGCATGTGCTTCCCTGGCTGGTGATCCCTTTCCTGCAATATGTGTTGAACTGCCAAGGAGAGCCGGTTTCCGGGCAATGGGTATCCTATAGAGAACTGCCCGGAGGTAAGGAAAAATACGCTCTTTTTAAAAAAAGGGGGGAAGATGTACTGCGACAGCTTGCCGACCGATATACTGATTTTTTTGACGATATTTTGCATATGTTTGACGGTAAAGCGGTTGCAAAACAGTTCGAGTCTGATGTCTCTGTTATTCTCCAACCCTTTCCTCTGGTCCCCATAATGATCTGCTATTGGAGACCCGATGAGGGCTTGGCTTCGAGCCTGAACATTTTTTTTGATAAAAGTGCCGGCAACAATATCGGCGCTGATTCGGCTTTTTCTCTTGGTACCGGACTTGTCCAGATGCTTGAAAAGCTGGCTACCCATCATGGCTTTTGAGATAGTCAAAATTGATATACGTAAAAGAGCAGTCGCCATAAAATAAAGCTATGATAACAGTATATATCTATTATAATGCGACGAAATCGAATCCTTTACCGACACATTGTCTCATCTTATTGCTTTGATACTTGCCAATTTAAACGGCTGGTGACAGCTGTGTGAGAGTGACCGGCAATTTCCAATCAGGGCTTTTCCCATGGAGGTTTTTGCAGTGACCAGGATTACCCCACAGAATGATAACAAGGACAGGATAGGTTCAGTACTCGTGGTTGGTGCAGGCATTGGAGGGATGCAGGCATCCCTTGATCTTGCCAACAGTGGCCTGATGGTTCATTTGATCACTGACGAACCGTCAATCGGTGGGACGATGTCCATGCTGGACAAGACCTTCCCCACCGGCGACTGCGCCATGTGCATGATTTCCCCACGCATGGTCGAGTCGAGCCGGCATCCCAATATCAAAATGCATACTATGGCAAGGGTTATTAAGGTTTCCGGCGAGGAAGGAAACTTTACCGCAACTCTTGAACAAAAAGCCCGCTATGTCGATCCTGAGCGTTGCACCGGATGTGGAGCCTGTGAGCCGGAATGTCCTGTCAAAGTCGACAACTTCTTCAATCAAGGACTGGATAAAAGAAAAGCCATCTATTCCTTGTTTCCCCAAGCGGTGCCGAATACCCGCTCGATCGATTCGGTAAACTGTCTGTATCTTACCAAGAATGTCTGTCGGAAATGTGAGAAGGCCTGTGATGCCAAGGCCATTAATTTCGAAGATCGCGATAAGCAGTTCGAGATAAAGGTCGGTTCCATCGTCCTCACTCCCGGTCTGAAAACGTACCAGCCGGAAATACGTCAGGAACTCGGTTATGGCAAATATAAAAATATTGTCACATCTCTCCAGTTCGAACGACTCCTTTCGGCTTCCGGTCCCTGTAGCGGCACAGTCGCTCGACCCTCGGACGGCGGACATCCCAAAAGGCTGGCCTGGGTGCAATGTGTCGGATCGCGAAACGCCCACAACGCCAATCCCTGGTGTTCTTCGGTCTGTTGTATGTATGCCGCCAAGCAATCGATCATCGCCAAAGAGCACGACAAGGAAGTGCAGTCCACCGTTTTTTACATGGAACTGCGGGCCTTCGGTAAAGATTTTGATAAGTATATAGACAAGGCCAAAAAGGACGCTGGGGTAATCTATAAAAGGGCAATGATCTCCGAGATTATTGAAGACCCGAAGACCGGCAATCTGCTTATTCACTCGGTTGGCGAAGACGGCAGGAGCGTCCGCGAAGAGTTTGATATGGTTATCCTTTCCATAGGCTTCGAGCCACGCAGTGACGCCGCTGAGTTCTCCAAGATTTTTGCTATTGATACAGATACCTATGGTTTTGCCCAGACTTCGAAGCTGCGGCCGGTAGAAACATCCCGGCCCGGTATCTATGTGGCCGGTACCTATCAGGGGCCGAAAGATATTCCGGAAACGGTCATTCAAGGCAGCGGCGCAGCGGCGGAGGCCATGGCTCTGCTCGGCGATAAGCGGGGGACCGAAGTAACCAAGGTTATTCTGCCCGATGAACGAGATGTTAGCGGTGAAGAATCGCGGGTCGGCGTTATTGTTTGCCATTGTGGCACCAACATCGCCGGCACGGTGGATGTCAAGAGGGTGGCTGAAGCAGCATCGAAAGAACCGGGTGTTGCCCATGCCGAAACGATCATTTACGCCTGTGCTCCGGACGGCCAACAAAAGATTCGCGATCTGATCAAAGAAAAGGGTTTGAATCGGGTTGTTGTTGCCTCGTGTACGCCGCGAACCCACTCGCCGCTCTTTCAGGACACCATTCGCGAGGTCGGTCTCAATAGGTTTCTCTTTGAGTTGGCTGATATCCGTGAACAATGTTCCTGGTGTCATATGCACGACAACGAAAATGCCACCCGGAAGGCGATTGAAATCGTCAATATGATGGTTGCAAAAACCAAGCGGCTTTTGCCGGTAACTTCCGCTTCCGTAGGGGTTACCCATGATGCCTTGATCATCGGCGGCGGGATAGCCGGTATGACTTCTGCCCTTTCCTTGGTGGATCAAGGATACGGAGTGCATTTGGTCGAGAGATCAGCATCCCTTGGCGGTTTGCTGCAAAAAGTTCGAACCAATTTGGAAGGAGACGATGTTCAGGCTTTTCTTGCCGACACCATTAAAAAAATTGAGAGCAATCCGGCGATAACCCTCCACTTGTCAACGACTGTCGATAAGATGGATGGTTTTGTTGGAAATTTTGTTACCACACTTTCAAGCAATGAAACCATCAACCATGGCGCCGTCCTCATAGCCGCTGGTGGGGTGGAATACAGCCCCGATGAATACGGCTACAAGGATTCGGAAAAAATTATTACCCAGCGGGAGCTGGAAACTTTGCTGGCCGAAAAGGGTCCGGATAATCGAAGTACCTACGTCATGATCCAATGTGTCGGCTCACGCGAAGAACCGAATAATTACTGTTCCCGCATTTGTTGCCAGGATGCCCTGAAAAACAGTATTGCCATTAAGGAAAAGGCCCCTGATGCGCAGGTCGTAGTGATTTATCGGGATATGCGGGCGTATGGTTTGAAGGAGGAGTATTACAGCAAGGCACGCGACCTCGGTGTCCTTTTCTTTCTCTATACTCCGGAGGAGAAGCCGCAGGTTGAACCAATGGGCGACAAAGTCAGGGTGACTCTGATGAGCAAAGTGCTCGGTCGGGAAATGGCCATCGATGCCGACCATGTAATTCTTTCGACCGGGTTCAGGCCGCAACCGGATGGCGATGAATTTGCTAAAAAATTCAAACTCACCTGTAATATTGACGGGTTTCTCATGGAGGCCCACGTCAAGTTGCGACCGGTCGATTTTCCCAGCGAAGGGTTCTTCCTGGCAGGCCTTGCCCATGCCCCCAAGAATCTTGAGGAAACAGTAAGCCAAGCCTTGGCGGCTGCCGGCCGCACCGGGGCATTACTGTCGCACGAAAGCCTCACCGTTTCCGGGGTTATTTCCAAACATAATCGAGATATATGCATGTCTTGCCTAGCATGTGTGAAGAAGTGTCCATTTGGCGCGCCGTTTATTGATACCGATGGCCGCGTCAGTCACAATGAGGTGAAATGCACGGGTTGCGGCATCTGCGCCGGGGTGTGTCCCGCCAAGGCCTACCAGGTGAATTATTTCCGTGACGATCAACTGCTGGCAATGATCGATTCGGTCACTGAATTGCATTGAGCCCCGTCTATTTGCCGAAAGAAATCGGAGTTTGGGGAATACAATTATTCACTAGGTCAAGTCTACAAGAAGGAAAGAACAATGGCGATTGACGCAGAAAAAATTGAAGAACCGAAAAGTCCGGAAAAACCACAGAATGTTCCTGCTAACTGGAAGGCCAATATCATCGCTTTTGCGTGTCATTATTGCGCTTTTGCAGCCGCGGATCTGGCAGGGGTGATGAGATTATCGTATCCATCGAACGTTAAAGTTGTTCGTCTGCCCTGTACGGGAAAACTCGATCACGTCTACATTTTGCGTGCTTTTGAGCGGGGCGTAGATGGCGTATTTGCTGCCGGCTGACTTGAGGGACAATGTCATTTCCTGGAAGGAAATTTGAATGCTGCCAAAAGAGTGAAGAAAGTTAAAAGCTTATTACATATGCTCGGTATTGATCCTGCTCGGCTTGAGTTCTTTAATCTCTCTGCAGCGCAGGGGCCGAGGTGGGCCGAAATATGCACTGAATTCACTCAAAGGGTCAATGCCTTAGGGCCATCGCCCATATGGGTCGCTCTTCAGAAGAAAAAAGTGTCCACGGAGAATGAAAAACAGGCCGCCTGATTTTCTCGCGGCGGAACTACCGTTTTACTGACGAAGGAGTGGAGATGCTATGATAGTAGGACAGCAAAAACCGTTTGACGAAATATGGGAGATGGTCAAGGGCCATAAGCAGCTGACTGTATTCGGATGCAATACCTGCGTCGCCGTGTGTCACCAGGGTGGCAACAAAGAGGCGGAAATACTTGCATCTCTTCTGCGTATGCGGGCAACCCAGGAAGGTGTAAACATCGAGATAAAGAACGGTGGCATTGAAAGACAGTGTGAGCACCCGTTTTTTGAATCGGCCAAGGATCTTCTCGGCGAGTCGGAGGCGGTCCTCAGTATGGCCTGCGGCATAGGGGTTCAGTTTGTTGCCGAAAAGTACATGAATACGCCGGTGTATCCGGCCCTCAATACCACCTTTCTCGGAGATGTTAAAACCGATTGGCATTTCACCGAAAAATGCCAGGCATGTGGTGACTGTATCCTCGGTGTCACCGGGGGCGTATGTCCGGTCAGTCGTTGCTGCAAACGGCTTTTCAACGGCCCATGTGGCGGCTCATCTAAGGGTAAATGCGAGATTTCCAAAGAACTTGACTGTGCTTGGCAGTTGGTTGTCGATCGACTGGAGGCTCTTGGCAAAATGGATGATTATGAGAAAATCGCTCCTATCAAAGACTGGTCGAAAGATCGTGCAGGTGGACCTCGATCATTTAAATTGGAGGGCTTTTAATCGTGGAAACGAAAACCAACAGCAAACTTGAGAAAATCTTTAAAAGTGGGGCAATGGCGGTTACCAGCGAGTGCGGTCCGCCTCGTTCAAGTGATCCTGCCCATATTATTACCAAGGGCCACCTCATTAAAAATCATGTCGATGCCATTAATATCACCGATAATCAGACCTCGGTCACCAGGCTCTGCAGTCTGGCGGCATGTATCCATCTGAAGCTCGAAGGAATGGAACCTGTCCTGCAGATGGTAGTCCGCGATAGAAACCGGATTGCTCTGCAAGCTGATATATTGGGCGCCGCCTCGTTTGGCATCAACAATGTATTGTGCCTGTCCGGCGATCACCAGAGCTTCGGCGATCACCCCAAGGCGCAAAATGTGTTTGATCTTGATTCCATGCAGCTTGTTCAGACCGTTCGGCATATGCGCGACGAAGGGAAGTTCCTGAGTGGTGATGAAATCAAGAAGGCCCCCAATCTTTTTGTCGGTGCCGCCGCCAACCCCTTTGCCGATCCCTTCAAAATCAGGGTACCGCGCCTCGCCAAAAAAATCGCCGCCGGTGCTGAATTCATCCAAACCCAGTGCGTTTACAATCTTGATAAATTTGAATTGTGGATGAAAGGCGTGGTGGAAAGGGGTCTGCATGAAAAGGTGTTCATCATGCCCGGTATTACTCCGATGCGATCGGTGGGTATGGCGAAATACATGGCTCGCGCTGTACCCGGCATGGATGTTCCTGAGGAATTGATAAAACGATTGTCGGGCGTCCCCAAAGATAAGCAGGCGGAGGAAGGCGTCACTATTGCAGTTGAAGCCATTCAGCGGCTGAAAGAGTGCAAAGGGGTGAGTGGCTTCCATATCATGGCGATTGAATGGGAAGAAAAGGTGCCTGAGATAGTTGAAAGGTCTGGATTGTATCCAAGGCCGGTGGTAGGCTGACGGCGAGAGCAGCTGAATAGAGGAAACATATGTGTCAGACAAGTGCATTGATGGAAAAGGATGGTGGCCAGGAGTTGCTGCTTGAAAATATCACGAATCTTGAAGTTTTGAGCGACGGCTTACAGATAACAACCCTGTTCGAGGGAACAAAATCCTGGCCGGGGGTGGCGATCCGCCGCATCGATTTTTCTGCCGGTAAGGTGTATTTGTACCAAATGCCATAGCCAGGATAGAAGGAACGAGTTTATAAAATTGGAGAAAGAATGGACAATGTAGAAAAGCTGCGGGTCATGTTGCAGCACTGGATAGAGCATAATAAAGGGCACATGGATGAGTTTGAAAAATGGCGTGGCGCCATGAACGCCGAAGGTCGAACATCATTGGCTGAGCACATTCAGCGAACTGTTGAACTCATGGTCTCGGTAAACGGCGAGCTGGAAAAAACTCTCCAGGAGGCCGGCGGAGCGAAGTCCAATGAGGACGATCACCACCATCACCATCACGACGGTCATCACCATCACCACCATTAAATTTTGGTTGGCGAATCGGCTCGTTTAAAGGGTTTGTGGGCAGAACCAAAGCAAAAGGCGGAAGAATCGAGGTTTCGATTCTTCCGCCTTTTTTGGTTCTGCGCGGCCTTGGTCAGGACAATGCCCTTACAGTCCGAGGCTTCTCTTAGCTGAGGCCAGGGTGTTTTTCATCAGCATGGTGATGGTCATCGGGCCGACACCACCTGGTACCGGGGTAATTTTCCCGGCGATTTCTTTGGCCTTCTCAAAATCGACATCGCCTTTGAGGATAGCTTTTCCAGTTTCTGCGTTCATGCCGACACGGTTGACACCGACATCGATTACTGTTGAGCCTGGCTTGATCCATTCAGGTTTTACCAGATCCGGAACGCCAGCAGCAACGATGAGGATATCCGCGCGTTTGCAGTGGGAAGCGAGATCTTTAGTGCGGGTATGTACTATGGTGACGGTGCTGTTGGCACCCTTGCCCTTCTGGGCCATCATGATGGCAATTGGTTTGCCGACGATATTCGAGCGACCGACAACAACTACTTCCGCACCGGAGGTTTCGGTGCCGGAACGAACGATCAGTTCTTGGATACCGGCAGGGGTACAAGGCAGGAAACGAACTTCATCACCACCGATCATCAGGCGTCCGATGTTTACGGGATGGAAGGCGTCAACATCCTTGTCGGGATGGATGGCATTCAAAACCTTTTTGTCATCGATATGCTTTGGTAAGGGCAGCTGCACCAAAATACCATGGATGGCCGGATCGTTGTTGTATTTGTCGATCAAGGCCAACAAATCGGCCTCGGAGATAGTTGCCGGCTGATCGTCCTGGATCTCATGGAATCCGAGGCCGATGGCGGTTTTTACTTTCAAGGTGACGTAGCTGATAGATGCAGGGCTACTACCGACGAGGATGGTAACCAGGCCGGGGACTTTGCCGGTTTTGGCTTTCATCGCTTCGACTTCAAGCTTCAGTTCAGCAAGAATTTCTTTTCCTATCTTGGTACCACTAATAATCTCAGCAGTCATATGGCTCAGGCTCCTTTATATTGTAGATCTATTCATGCAAGGAAAAAGGGGCGGATTGTTCAGCTTTCCGCCCCATGCTGTTATTATCAGTGCTTAGAACACACCTTCAACCTTGCCGGTTTCCAAGTTAACGTCAACGCGCTTGAAAGCCGGGTTGGAACTTGTTCCAGGCATAAGGCTGATTGCTCCGGCAACGGGGACAATAAACCCGGCACCGCCATAGGTGAGAACCTCACGGATGGTCAGCCGCCAGCCGGTGGGCACGCCTTTGAGGGATGGATTGTCGGACAGCGACAGGTGGGTTTTTACCATGCACATACCCATTCCGGCGAGTTTCGGATCGGCCTGGATTTTAGCGATGGCCTTGTTGGCTTCGGCTGAATAATCGACACCATCGGCTCCGTATACTTCCTTGGCGATCAGTTCGATTCGATCTTTGATCGGCATATCAAGTTCATAAAGTAACTTGAATTCGGACTTCTCTTCGCATGCCTCAACGACGGTCTTGGCGAATTCGATGGCGCCATCGCCACCTTTTTCCCAATGCCTGGACAACGCGACGCGGGATCCCTCTGCTTCACACAGTTCACGAACCTTGGCAATTTCCGCATCGGTGTCGGTGTAGAAGGCGTTGATACAGACAACCGAAGGAATTCCTGCCTTTCGGACGTTTCTGATATGATGGATGAGGTTGCCGCAGCCTTTGGCGACCCAGTCGACGTTTTCGGTTTTATATTCAACCGGCATTGCCTTACCGGGGACAGGTACGGGTGCACCACCGTGGCACTTAAGTGCCCTGATGGTGGCGACAATAACCACACAGTTGGGGATGAGGCCGGAATATCTGCACTTCAGATTCCAGAATTTCTCGAAACCGATATCGGCACCGAAGCCTGACTCGGTGACGTGGTAATCGGCGAGCTTCAGACCAATACGATCGGCTATAATAGAGCTCTGGCCGATGGCGATATTGGCAAACGGCCCGGCGTGAACGATAACCGGTTGGCCTTCGAGGGTCTGCATGAGGGATGGGTTGAGTGCATCAACCATCCAGGCGGTCATGGCACCGGCGACCTGCAGGTCTTCGGTGGTGATTGCTTTGCCGGTTTTTGAGTAGGCAACGACGATTTTGCCCATTCTTTCGCGCATGTCTTTCAGGTCGGTAGCCATAGCGAGGATGGCCATAACCTCGGAGGAAACGGCGATTCCGAACTTCGACTTCATCATGAAGCCGTCGGTCTTGCCGTTAACTCCATCAATACCGATGATGATGTTGCGGAGAGCCTGGCAGCAAAAATCCATGATCCAGCCCATAGCCACGTTGGTTGGATCAATATCGAGCCGTTTCATGCCGGAAAGTCTTTCCAGTTGCTCGTCGTTATAGTTTCTTTCATGCTGCATACGGGAGGTCAGGGCAACCATGGCCAGGTTATGGGCATTCATGATGGCGTTGATATCACCGGTGAAGCCAAGTGAGAAAGGAGTCAGCGGAATACACTGAGCAAGACCACCACCGGCTGCTGAGCCCTTGATGTTCATGGTCGGACCGCCGGAAGGCTGACGAATAGCGGCACAGACACTTTTACCGATTTTACCGAGACCCTGAACGAGACCCATGGAAGAAGTGGATTTGCCCTCGCCGAGCGGGGTCGGGGTAATCGCCGTAACGTCGATGTATTTGCCGTTTGGTTTGTCTTTTAGTCTCTTCAGGACCATCTGGAAATCGATCTTGGCAATGTAATGCCCTTGGGGAAGAAGTTCTTCCTTGGTCAAGCCGAGTTTTTCACCGATTTCATAGATTGTTAACATCGTCTTTTCTGCATCTTGTGCAATTTCCCAGTCCGCGTGTTTAGTAGGATCTAAAGCCATGGTACACTCCTTTGTTAGATTGAGGCTCTATGTGAGCCAGTTAAAGAGTTACAGCGTCGCCAGTATGTTTTGCAATAGCGCGATAATCCTTATTGCCACCAGTGAGCGAGAATAGGGCCGTCTTCAAGTATAAAGTCGGTGGGTTGAGCACGTCGGCCTGAATCATAATTTTCCTAGAGTGATTTCGAAAAAACTCCTTGCCTTAACCATCGCGGCGGCTTTTTCAGGTGACTCAACAACATGAAATTCGTACCATAAACATCTTCGATTATCAATCGGTTTTAACAGCAGGGGTTTTGAAAAATTAATAAATACTAGGGAATAGCAGTGCTGTTAAAAACTATGTTAAGCAGCAAGAGGAGGGGGTGGGAGTGGAAATTATTATTTTGCAGGTGCCGGTTGTGCCTGTTGTGCTTGTCTCCCATGGGGTAGAGAACCCCTGGCTCGGTGGAGTGGGGCGGAACGGCTTTCAAAAACTTCCTTGTTCGGCAGGGGAAGTGTGGCTCTTGGTCTGTTTGTGCAAAGTGATATTCTCGTGTGGTAAGGCACGACCATTCTATTGCAATTTCTTTGCACCAGGAAATTTCGATCCTGGTTCGAATTTCAGCCGATTGTGAATATATTTGCCGAGCACTTCCACCGCGATATCGGCGGACCGGAACACCGGCAGGCCATTGTCCTGAAAGCCTTGTGCCAGGTAGTCATAGAGGGTACCACTGTCGACGACGATAATCAGCGGCTTTGGCGACGCCTTGCCAAGTTTTACTATCCGGGCAACAATTGAATTTTCCTCGCTATTTCCGACATCAAGGGCCATTTCATTGGCAAGGGTGTGGAGCATGGGGGGCAAGGGGACAATAGCAACGATAACTATATCAATGTTGTCATCGTCAAGTAACGATGCAATTGCGTGCACATACACGTCCTCCGAGGCCATTGGAGTTATGTCCAAGGGATTGCTGACCCCGGCGAGGAAATCAAGTTTCGCGCCGGCAAGAATGGCCTGCAGGCGGCTACGGGTGTCCTCATTGAGGGTGGCAATTTCCAGTCGGTAATCCTCGCCGAGGAGGTTGTCGGCGATGCCGACCGCTTCGTACCCGGCATTGCTGATCGCTGCCAGGCGATTGCCGGAGATTGTCTTATTGTGCAGGGTGCAGGAAAGTCGCAGCAAGCCTTCAAAAATATTGAAGGTCTCGGCAACCATCGCTCCGGCCTGGCGGATACAGGATTCGCAGACCATATAATCGCCGGCGATGGATGCGGTGTGGCCGGAAAGGGCACTTTTGCCCTCGGGGGTGCGACCGGCTTTGTAGAAAATCACCTCTTTGCCGCGTGATGTTGCTTCCCTGACAGCCCGGGCGAAGCTCAGTCCGTCAAGATCGGTGAAACCTTCCATATAAAAGGCCACGGTCTGCAGCTCTCCCACGGTGTTGAGGAAGTGCAGGAAATCTCCGGCGCTGAGGTCGATCTGATTGCCGATGGAAATGGCGTAGGCCGGATCGAGAAACTCCAGTTTGCTCATCCGGGTGATCATGTAGGCGCCGCTTTGGCTCACCAGGGCAAGGGTGCGGCGGTGGTCGCCCCGATTTTTCGGCAGTTTCGTGTCGGGGATGAACATTGCATCATAATGGCCGGGATGCGAGAGGATGCCGAGACTGTTGGCCCCGAGAAAAATTGGTGCTTCAGGGGAGGCACGGCGGGCGGCGGTAATCTTGGCCTGGATCTCCTGCACCAGATGCTGCTGCCCTTTCTGCTCCCCCAAGCCTCCGGAAATCAGCAGGACACTTTCGGCAAACCGGTGTTGCAGGATGGCGTCGATCATCTGTGGAACGTGGGTTGCGTCAACGGCAAGAATGAGCAGGTCGATTTTTTTCTTGATGGCATCAAGGTCAGGCAGGGTGGCAATACCATCAATTTCCCCGGCCTCGGGATGGATGAGGACAAGGTCCTGCCGGGGAAAGCCATTGGCCAGGATGTTGTCCAGGATGATCCTGCCGATATTTATTTTCCGCGCCGAAATGCCGACAATACCGATGGAGGTGGGGTGCAGAAGCCGGTCGATTTTTTCTATAGGCCGGGTTGGCTGGATCTGTCTGCTTGTGGAAAACCGGCAGATACCATCGAGAGGCATCATCAGAAAATTGCTAAAAGCAAAGGGATTAATCTCCAGTTCTTCAATGATATACGGGCTGAGAGCAGCCGTCGGAGAAAAATAGCGGGCAACCTGAATGAGGGCGGAAAAGCATTCGAGGAGCTGATTATCGGTGACGATGCGTTTCTGGCCGCGGGTGAGGCCAGCCATCTTCTTGTAGGAGATGGTGTCTTGAAAGAGGTGAAAAAAGGCCGTGCCGTCAACCTCCTCAGCTGAGGCGGAGACCACCGCCTGGCCTTTTCTAAATCGTGCGGCATACAGCTCCGTGTCGCGGCCACCCAGGCCTGCACTGAGAATAAGTCCGAATTCCCGGCTGTTGCGGAGACTCACCAGCAACTCGTTGCCGAATTCCTCGGAGTCGGGATGCATATACTGGCAAAGGATATAGCCTTTGATGTCCTCGGCGATGGCTGCCTGCAATTCCGTCAGGGCCAAACCACGGTAGGAAGGAGGGGCCTGCTGCGGATTGCGGAGAAGCATCTCACCATATTTCTCGGGAATTTCGCAACTCATCCGCCGCAGGGTGGAAAGCACCTCGTCACCATTTTTCTCGGTTATCCTGACGCCGCCGACATCACTTTTGTGGAGGATGGTAGGGGAGACAACCTTGATTACCACCTTCTTGCCGGGGAGATTTCGTAGCATTTTCCCTTCAAAACGGCTGTTTTTATCAAGAAGAATGACTTGCGGCGGGGTTTCCCCTCCCGTCAATCGGATAAATTCGTAGACTTCGTGCTCGAAAAGATGGTCGCGATTCTCCTGATGCGCTTTGCGGAAAAGATCGCTGAGGCCGGTGAAATCTATATGGGTTTGCATGGCGGTTGGTCCCGGTTTGATGCTGTGCTTGATTGCCGGTATTGTCACAGATAACGACCAGATTTGCCAATATAAAAGTGCAAAGAAGCGATATATTCGCCAGCACCGCAAATTTTTTCAAAAATCGCCAAGAATATGTGCAAATACACACATTGTAGTATTGTCTGTTTTGCCAAACCAACTACAATATCCCAAGGTTTCAGTGAAGGCAGGTTGGCATTACATAACAATGGAAGAGGGAAGGTTATGGTTAAAAAAGTGGTGATAATTGGAGCGGTAGCTCTTGGCCCGAAAGTGGCTTGCAGACTCAGAAGGCTTGATCCTCAGGTGGAAATCACCCTTATCGACAGAGACGATATCATCTCCTACGGCGGATGCGGAATTCCCTATTATGTAGGCGGCGATATCAACGATATTGAAGATCTGTGTAAAACAACCTCGCATGCCCTGCGCGATGAGGCCTTTTTTGAGAATTGCAAAGGGATAAGAGTGCTCACCAGGGTTGAGGCAAGGGCAATTAACCGTCGGGAAAAACAGATAAGGGTCTGCCACCTGGACACCGGGGTAGAGGAACTCCTGCCCTACGATAAACTGGTTTTGGCCACCGGTGCCCGCGCTGTTCGGCCGCCATTTCCCGGTTCCGATCTGTCCCGGGTTTTCACCGTATCCGACCTGCACGAGGCCAAGACATTGAAAACCCTCATGTCGACCGGCAAGATCAGCAAGGCGGTGGTTGTCGGGGCGGGCGCCATAGGTCTTGAGATCTCTGAGGCCTTGACCGATTTATGGGGAATTGCCACCACCCTGGTGGAGATGGAGGACCAGGTTTTGCCGACACTGCTCGGTAAATGCATTGCCCGGGTGGCAGCCGCCGAGCTCCGGCGGAAAGGCGTTGAGCTTCTTCTTGAGGCAAAGGTCCTGGAGGTATCCGAGAATCAGGAAACCGACAAGCTGGCGGTAAAAACCTCCAGGAAGTCCCTGGAGGTCGATATTGTCGTGCTCGCCGCAGGTGTCAGGCCGAACACCGCTTTAGCCTGCGAGGCAGGCCTGGCCTTGGGGACGTCGGGGGGTATCAGCGTCGACCGGCGGCTGCGTACCAGCGACCCGGATATCTATGCCGGCGGCGATTGCATCGAGGTTCGCAATCTGATCAGCGGCGAGAATATGCTTATGGCCCTCGGCTCGCTTGCCAATCGGCAGGGACGGATTATCGCCACCAATATCAGCGGCGGCCAGAGTCATTTCAAGGGCACGGTCGGTACCTTCTGCTTAAAACTCTTCGAGCTGGGCATCAGCAAGGCCGGTCTTACCTATCGCCAGGCCAAGGAAACCGGTTTCGATCCGGTGTACGGCGTGGTTTCCCAGGCCGATCATGCGCACTTTTACCCGAGTTCGGAACTTATCTATATTTCCCTCCTCGCCGATCGTAGGTCTCGGAAAATCCTCGGCATCGAGGCGGCGGGGAAAAACGGCGACGCGGTTAAGTCGCGGGTCGACACCATCGCCGTGCTCCTCGGCCACGGCCTGCATGTCGACGAGGTGTGCAGCCTGGAAACCGGCTATGCACCGCCCTTTGCCTCGGCCATGGATGTCATCAATAACGCCGGTAATGCCCTTGACAACATCCTCGTCGGCAACAATCGGCCGATTGATGCCGCCGATTTCCTCTCCGAGTTTGCCCATAAAACAACGCGTGTCATTGATGTCAGGGGGGAAAAGGAGGCGGCGCCATTCAAGGAAAAATTCGGGGCCAGGTGGTTGAATATTCCCCAGGAACAATTGCGCCGCAGATATACCGAGATTCCCGGCAATGAACAGTTTTTCCTGATCTGCGATACCGGCCCGCGTTCCTATGAGGCCCAGGTATTTTTGAGTTCAAAGGGCATCACCAATACGCGCAATATCCAGGGCGGTTTTGCCATGATCAAGGTTACCGATCCGACCTTCCTGTAGAGGCAAGTGCCCGGACCTCTTTGATTATCATGAAAATCCGGGCGCTTATTAATGAATCGGTGTTTCCACCGGTTTTTCGGCGACGGCCGATTGCGCAAAATGGTGGAGTTCCCCGTCGAGGGTAATGATCGTCCAATTGCCTTCGGCGTCGCAGGCCTTGACAAGACACTCGACAGCTTTGCCGTTGGTTAATTCCAGTTGGCAGGATTCATTGATATTTTTTCCGGTGATGGAGGTGAATTGCCGGGTCGTTGCCAATTCCTTGAAGGCATTGATGGCCTTTTCAAAGACGACTATCCGTTCAAACTCTGCGGGGTCAAACTCCTTGATTTGTTGGCGCAAGGTTTCGATCTCCCCTTTTTTAGCGGCGATGATGCCAATCGTCTTTTCCATTTCCTCCCGCTGCTCGGAGGGAATGGAGAGAAGAATCTGTCTTTGGATTTCGATATCGGCTTCGATATAGTTTATCATTTTCAGGAGATCGTGGATTTTCGACATTTCATTTCCCTATGGCGGCTGGTGCGCGTGGTTGAATATGGAGAGGACTAGTGCTTTTGCAGGCGACGAGGCAGTTTTCCGTGGTAGTTTTGCTTTAAAAAGTTGAGAAAGTCGGTGGTCGCATGAAGACGACCTTGACGGTACTGCTCCTCGGCGACAGTTGCACCCGGCGCTTCGGCGGACTTTAATATTTCCGCCTGCCGTTTGGCAAGTACCTGATAAAGATTAAGAAGATAACTGTAGGCCATAATGCTGTTTTTGTTTAGAAGTAAACGAAGTTTTTAAGATCGATGTTTTCCTGTAGATACCGGCGGATCCACTGCAATTCTTCAAGCTGCCCCAGGGCATGGGCAACAGTATCCTCATCACCCACCTTCACCGCGTGTTCCGTTTCGGCGATCTTGTTGCTCAGATATTTATGGATTTCAACTGAATAATCGTTCGGCACCAGACCCTCCGTCTTGAGTTGCCCCAATGCTCACTACTCCCGTTGCTTTTCCCATCCACCGGATGGGCAGCACTGCTATCAGGCCTGGTACAGGGTGTCGGCAATATCCGTCAGTTCTGCATGCAGTCCGTTCTGTCGCAAGAGAGAGAGGATGGTTTCCAGCTCTTTTGCGTCGTCGAAGATGATATCGGCTCCGCCGTTTTTGTCAAGGACTGTATATCCGGCTTGGTCAATGAGGCGCCGGGCCGTAGTGAAATCGGCGACACTCATACCCTGAATGGAAAAGTCCTGCATATAGAAAGTAGGCAAGCTAAAGGATTCAAGATACTTCGCTCGGCTCCTGCAGTCATCATCGATAAGGAGAATTTTGGCCATGGATGCCCTCGCCAGCTGGATGATCAGAATTTGCATGTGCGCTTTGGCGCAAGGATCTTACAGATACTTCTTATCTTTACAAATAACTCCGGTGGTCGACGAAATCGGCCTTTCTTCGCACATCAATGACACGGACATTGCTATTTTTCGCCAGTGTATCTTTCAATTCTCTTGGGGTGATCGCTGCAGACATATACATTTCTCCTTTGTTCGTTTAATGTTGACGAGGTGTTATAGGCCAAGGAGATACCAGAGAAGACCGGCACTTCCAGCCCCGCCTATAATAGAAATAATACCGACTTTGTAAAACTGCATCAAAGAAAAAGAGATAATGGCAAGGGTAGCCGAAAACCAGGCAAAACCCTCAGCCGGGAAGAGAACATGGGTTGCAAACCATACCCCGAGATTCAGCACAACTCCGACCAGGGCGGGGGTGATGGTGGCCGGCGCCGCCGACATTTTTACATTGCCGGTTAACTGTTCGATATAGGGTGCTCCTACAAAAGTAAGACTATCCTGGACAGCGAGGGTATCTGGTTTTATGGAGAAGCCAGCCGATATAGGTGGCCAGTTGCTGGGCCTCCGGTCCGAGGAGGAGCATGCAATAGTTGAGGGCATGGAGAAATTTATCATTGCTGATCCATTTTTTCCGATCTACCAGTTCCTGGTGCATGACAGCGATCTGACCGGCCGGGCCGCCAAAACTGATCCAGCCGAGTTTCAGCCAGAAGAGAAAGGCCTCCTTGAAGGAAGGCCTGACCAGTTCCGATTCTACGTCTTTTAAGTTGGCATCTGTAGGAATCATACCTTCACCGTGTGTTATAAAGAAGCCGGTATCGTCCGGCGGAAAAATAATGCAGATATCACAAGTATGGCAGCGATAATTGCAAAGGCCAGGCGAAAGTCCTGACCATTCGACAAACCTATCAAAAGACCTGCGAGAATCGGGCCGGTGGCATGGCCGACATCATAGAGGGTGCCGAATACACCCATCGCCGAACCGATATTGTCTTCCCGGCAAAAATCGGCGACCATGGCAGCCGACGATGAGGTGACGATCGCCTCGCCGAGACCGAAAACCAGGGAGAGGAGCAGGAGAATCGAGTAGTCCTTGACCCAGGGAACAACGGCAAAGGGCAAGGCACAGACAAACATGCCCCTGAACAACAAGGGCCTGCGACCGTGTTTGTCGGAAATCTTGCCCATCAAAGGTTTGGCAAGAACGGTGGCGAAAATCTGCACGCCCCAGATGAGACCGGCCTGAAATTCCGAATAGCCGAGCACCATGACGATATAGATCGGCATGAAGGCCTCAAGGGCACCGACTGCGAGATTCTCCACTCCCTCCATATTGCTGGTCACCACGATTCTCCGGTCGGTGAGGATGTTTTTCAGGCTATGGAAAAAATGGTTGATTACCGCCGAAACCGTCGATTTTCCCGTGCCATTGTTTGGTTTTCCGGCCATTCCCCTACTGCCCCAGATACCCGTCAGGAGGCCGGCCATGCCGAGAGCGGCCACCACACCATAGATGATGTGGAAGTGCACCAATTGCTCTCCTCCGCCGCTTGCCAGGCGGCCGAGGAGGAAACCGCCCAGGGGCGCGCCGAGAAGGTTGCCGATGATGGTGATCGACGAGAAAAGAGAAAGCATTTCTGCCCGTTTGCCGTCGGCGATATCGACCACCACCGCCATGATCACCGGCCCGTAAATGGCCGTGGCGAAGCCGTGGAGAAACCGAATCACCAGCAGGGTGTTATACGAATCGACCAGCAGGTAAAAAAAGGGGATGACGGCAAAGAACGTAAGCCCGATGAGCATGGTTTTGCGCCGACCGATAATGTCGGAGATGACGCCTGCCGGCATCTTGAAAAAGACGCCGGTTATGGTCGAAATAGCCACGGCAAAGCCAATGGCCTCCGGGCCGACCCCAAAAGACGCGGCAAACAGGGCCAGGACCGGCGTCCTCGCTAGGGCATATGAGGCCTTGGCGAGAAAACCGGAAAGGCAGAGGCCATAAAAGTGAGTGCGTGTTTCCATTACATAGCCCGCTATTTTGATTCGAAATATGTGATTTCTGTAAGCGACAAGAACAGTGCTTCAAAAACTGCTAGTTATTCACCGGAGTTGCCGGGATGGAATAAAAAACAACAGCCATTTTAAAATCTGGAGATCTTCCATATCGAGGTGTCCTTTCTTTTGAAAACATTTTGGTATCAGGTGTTACATAAAACAGTATCAACCGTTATATTTTTTGTCAAGGGGGTGGTTGTGAGCGTGGTGATAGCCTCTGAAATGATAAGCGGGAGAGCCATTTCGGAGTAATTTTTATGCCACGTTGTTTCTTTGGTTCTGGTTGCCATAATCCCGGTCGTCGGGAGGATAAATAAAATGTGATAGGTATTCAGCTTCCTGAGATGGAAAGACTCCCAGCATCCGAAGGCTTCGAGTCTCGGAATTTGCAGAAAAACTCTACCTTCGACGTGGCAATAGAAATAGCACAGCTTAAATCGGAGTCAATTTCCATAAAAAGTATCGTTTAAAGGCAAAATGGAAGCCAGGTGTTTTGTTTCAACTATTGATGACCTACCTCGATATCATCTCCAGAGTGAAAACGCTCTGCTGCCATTGCTTTTGCCAAAGCATTCATTAACTCAACTTTCTGATACGGCTTCTGGAGGAAGACATGGTGAGGGTACTTTGAATAGTCGCCTGTTATCACCACTGATTCATCATGACCGCTGGCTAAAACCACAGGAATAGTAGAATGCATCTGCCGCAAAGCTGACAGGGTTTTCCAACCGTCCATACGTGGCATCGTCAAGTCACAAAGAACCACACTGATTTGATTCATGTGTTGCCGGAACACCTCTACCGCCTCGTACCCATCCACCGCCAGAAGAACCTTAAAGCCCAGGCGAGTAAGTAGAGATTTGGCCATATTACGCATCACCTCTTCATCCTCAACCAGCAGCACTGTGTCACCGCTTTCTGTCAGAGATGAGTGGCCTACTTTGTTCGGCTGCTCGGGGACTTCTTCATCAGATAGAGGGAAAAACACTCGGAAGGTACTTCCAATCCCCATTTCACTGTGCACAGTGACTACACCATTGTGGGCTTTTACGATCCCCTGGACAATCGAAAGGCCAAGCCCCCTGCCTGTAAATTTACTCGAGAAAAATGGATCGAAAAGCTTCTCAATATCCGCGACTGCTATCCCGCAACCTTCATCCGTTACCTCCAAACAGGCATAGTGTGAGTTCTGTGATTGCCAATCGATAGGAAAATGGTTTACAGCAGAGATATCTGCAGAAGATGCTGATTTGACGGTCAGGCCAATGCTTCCCTGATTCTTTTCGACAGCTTCCCAGGCATTAGTGACAAGGTTGGTCATGACTTTTTGTATCTGGTTCGTATCAGCACAAATGATTGGACCTGGGACTGGTAAATCGACATTGAAGGTTATGTTTTTGGGGACCGCAGCCTGAAGTAATGACAAGTTTTGGCTGCAGGTTTTAGACAAATCTACCGGCACATGTTTTCCAAGTGTTTGTCCGAGATAGGTCAGCATCAGGCTGCTGATTTCGACAGCCTTACGGCTTGCCTGCATGGCGGCGGCAAGAATCCTTCCCGTTTCTGAGTTTCCTGACATGTCGTCGATGGCCATCTCTAAATTTCCCATCACGGCTCCGAGCTGGTTATTGAAATGATGGGCGATGGCTCCGGCCATGCGACTCAGACTTTCTGATTTCTGCAGTTGTCGGTTCACTGTTTCGAGCCTTGATTTTTCTTCCTCAGCCTGCTTACGGAGGCTGATGTCGTTGGCTATGCCTACAAAAGAACGCACACTGCCATCTTGCTCAAAGACGGGGTTGAGTACCACGTACCATGTTGTTGAGGAACCAATCGGCCGCGGTTGGTCCATTTCAAACGATAGCCGTTCACCCCGAAGAACCTGGCGGACCGAGTCATCAAGTGTCGGCTCTGTTTCCTTTGACCAAATCTCAGAAAATGCCCGTCCTTGGACTTCGGCCTCTTTCCGGCCCATGGCTTTAAGTCCATTTACATTGATGGAGATACATCTGCCTTCATGGTCAAAAAGCCCGACCCAGTTAGGCGAGCCATCCACCAGAGTGCGATAAAGTTTCTCCGAAGCAGCAATGCGTGCCGATGACTCACTGTTTCTTTGCTGTATCACAAAAAAAGTAATCAAGAGCATGGCCACTAGCAGCGTGATGAAAATAGATGCCAGTCGCATCATCTTCCATGAACTCATTGGCCCCAAAAGCACAAAGGACAGATCCTCCACCGATGTAGCCTGTTCAAAGATCTGAAAAATTTCTCCATGCAATTTGAATAATGTCCCCGGGACTGCATCAGACGGAAGTACCGGTAAATCAACAATAGTTGGAAATTGTTTTGATTCGGCAAAACGACGCCGGATGTCTTCGGTGATAGGACGCAGAGTTCTCAGAAAGTATCCGGGTTTCGTTGAGGCCAGAATTAACCCACTGGAATTTACCAGAAAGCCTAAATTGTTACCGATAGGAGCGATATACAATTTATCGAGGTTGAGCTTGACAACTGCCACGCCGGCAATTTCCCCACTTGGACTCCTTATTGGATAACTCGTATAATAACCTGGCGTTATCGAGGTAAGGCCTACGGCTACATAGCTCCCCTGCACTCCTTCTAAAGCGTCTTTGAAATAGGGGCGAACGTCATAGGAATGTCCGACAAAACTCTCCGCGGTATTTCGGTTTGAGGAGGCTATGGTTGTTCCATCCATATCAAGTACATAGCAGATGGAACCGGGTATGACCCTGGCATATCGGTCAAGGGTCGAGTTCACTGCGGCAAGTCCTTTTTGACCTTGACGTCCCATAGTTATGAGATCTGAGGAAGAAGCCAAGGTTTTAGCCAGTTCGCTGGCGTTTTGCACTGAATCTTCAAGCATCCTCTGGGCAAGCTTAAGATCAGACCTGTAGCGTTCCTCATCTTCATGTCGACCATGTTCTCCAAACGACCAGGTCATCATCCAACCAACGGCCAGGACTATGACTATAGTCGCCGTTAGCCAGAATTCGTTGCGAAGTTCTTTCGATGAAATGACCGTCTTGAAAGCTGTCTTACGGTACGAACAATAATATTGCCAGAATGCCGCTGCTGACATGCAGACCAGAACACCTCTCAGTAATTGAATAGGAATACCAGTGAAAGCAAAAAAAGAACCATAGTTGAGAAAGGAGGCAGGAAAGAATGAGGTCTCTGGGACTACAACGCTGGTTGCAAGTCCGTAGAAACCTATTGAGAAGACGGCGATAAAAAGAGAACGGCTTTTCGGGTGGGCAATTTGCCTAAATCGCCAGAGTGTCATGCAGGTCCACACTGCTCCAGGGAGAGCCAGTGCATATCTGGCGGCAGAGTTTAGCCCGGATATACCGGCCATGGATCCAAGACAGGTCAGCACCAGTAAAGGTATGAAAATCCATCGTCCGGTTCGCTTTTTGTTCAGCTCATTTGACGCCGCACGACCGAATTCCAATAAAAACAAAAATGAGCTGATCATGACGATGAGCCGTAACACCTCAAAGGAAGGCGTGTCCTCCAGACTCAAGGCCAACATATCCAGCCATTCGTTTATCCCGTGCACAAGGCCAAACAGACTGAGCCACTCCCATGGCAGTTGTCTATCCTTTCTATAGCTCAAGGCCCAGGTGGTAGCAGCCAGAAAAATGAAGGCAAGACCATAGAAGAAGTAAATATAATCCATCTGCATTTGAAGGAATTTTGAAACCATTATATCGAAATCATTATTATTCAACTAGTTACTCATATTTTCCACATGAAAAGGGGGCAGAAGAAACTTTGCCCGTTGTTGAGTGGCAGGTATTGATCAGATTTCAAGAAAATTTGTAGTGAGTCGAAAAAATTATCGCATATTTCAATATAAAGTCAAGAAAGGCAATGGAAATGCCGCAATAAATCGGGGAACATGATCCAAGCAAGAGTTAAATGAAGTGAACACAAGAAAAACTCAGGTAGGTTGGAAATAATGGATACCAAACCGCTCTGAATTTATTCCTATCTTTCCTCCTTATATACCAATTGTGCAGGAAAATTTTTTGGTTAGCTTTGCCAAATGTCGGCTATTGGTGTCGGCACGAAAAATTTGCAAAGGTTATCTGAAAATGATAGCCTTGAAATATCGGGTCAAGTGGCTCTGGTTGAAAAGAGCCACTTTTGGTAAAGGCAGCAGAAAGTGACTACTTAGTGCCCACCTCACTTATCACCTTCACTCACGATGCTCAAGGATTGCATGCTGGAACCAGGACTGGCTCAGGCTTCTAATGACGACCGGTTCCAATTTGAGCGACAGGGGTATTTCTATCCAGCTCGAAACGGAGGATGTTGCTATGCCGGAGAAAGAGGATTTTACACTGAAGAAGGAAGCTGACCAGGAAATAACGCAAATGCAGAGTCTCGACACTCTGGTCGACGACATCCACCGTCACATTGTTTCCAATCTGGGCAACGAAGTTTACGGGCGCAACAAATTCCACTATTTTAATGGACTTGCCTATAGCCTCCGCGACCGGCTCATCCGTATGTGGCTCAACACCCAGCGTGACTACTACGACAGCATGACCAAGCGGGTCTACTACCTGTCGCTCGAATTCCTGCGGGCAGGTTTCTCATGAACTACCTCACCAACATGCGTATGGAGCAAGGTTGCCGGGAGGTCCTCGAGGAACAGGGCCTTGCCCTGGAGGATCTGGAAGAGGTGGAGTGGGACGCCGGGCTCGGCAACGGTGGCCTCGGACGGCTCGCCTCCTGCTACCTCGACTCCATGGCGAGCCTTAAAATTCCAGGTTATGGCTATGGTATTCTCTACGACTATGGCATCTTCTATCAGAACATTGTCAACGGCTGTCAGGAAGAAAGCTGTGACAACTGGCGGCGACAGGGGAGCCCCTGGGAAATCGTCCGACGCGAGCATCTCTATGAGGTAAAGTTCTACGGCAGAAGCGAAACCTATAGGGATGCAGACGGTTCTCTCCGCCACCGTTGGGTGGACACCCAGAATGTCATGGCCGTTCCCAACGATATCCTGATTCCCGGATATGGCGGGGTCCATGTCACCAACATGCGGCTTTGGGCCGCCCAATCGAGCCGCGACTTCAACCTCGATATCTTCAACCGGGGTGACTATGCCGGAGCCATGCACGAAAAAGTCATGAGTGAGAACATCTCCAAAGTGCTCTACCCCGGCGACAAGGATGAAGCGGGCAAGGAGTTGCGCCTCAAGCAGCAGTATTTCCTCGTGGCCACGACCTTCCAGGACATTATGCGAAGGCACAAGAAACAGCACAGCACCCTGCTCGATTTCAACAACCATGTGGCGGTGCAGTTGAACGACACCCACCCTTCCATCGCCATCGCCGAACTGATGCGGCTACTCCTCGACGAAGAAGGGCTCACATGGGACCAATCCTGGACTATCTGTACCGGGACCTTTGCCTATACCAACCATACCGTGCTTCCCGAGGCGCTGGAAACCTGGTCGGTCGACCTGATCGGCCGGCTCCTGCCCCGGCATCTTGAAATTATTTATGAGATTAACCACCGCTTCCTTCAAGAAGTCGCTGACCGATATCCGGGGGATGAACACCGCCTGAGTCGGATGTCGATTATCGCGGAAGGTCATGAACGTCGGGTGCGCATGGCCCATCTCGCTATTGTCGGCAGCCATTCGGTCAACGGGGTAGCAGCCCTGCATTCGGAGATCCTCAAGGCAAGCCTGTTTGCCGACTTCCACCAGTTCTATCCCGGCAAGCTGAAAAACATTACCAACGGGATAACACCTCGCCGTTGGCTCCTTCAGGCCAACCCGGCACTTTCGAAACTGATCACCGAGGCCATCGGGCCCGAGTGGGTTTGCGACCTGAGCAAGCTGAAAGGGCTCATCCCCTTGGCAGAAGACCGGCAATTCCGTCAGGCCTTTGCCGAGGCCAAGATGGCAAACAAGAAACACCTAGCCCGTTACGTACTGCGCAAGCTGGGCATGGGGATCAACCCGCGCACCCTGTTCGACTGCCAATTCAAACGGATGCACGAGTATAAACGCCAATTGCTGAATATCCTCCACGTGATCACACGATACAACCGCATCAAGGACAAACCTGAGGGTACCTTCACAGCACGAACAGTAATGATCGGGGGCAAGGCTGCTCCTGCCTATTTCCAGGCAAAGCTCATCATCCGGCTCTTCAACGCCGTGGCTGAGATGATTAATAATGATCCCGACGTGCGGGGCCGGCTGCGCCTCCTTTTTCTGCCCAACTATTGCATTTCCCAGGCAGAAAAAGTCATCCCGGCCGCCGACCTCTCGGAGCAGATCTCCACGGCCGGCTTGGAGGCTTCGGGCACAGGCAACATGAAATTTGCCCTCAACGGCGCGCTCACCATCGGTACACTCGATGGGGCCAATGTGGAAATCCGTGAAGAAGTTGGCCCGGAAAACTTTTTCCTCTTCGGACTCAGGGCCGATGAAGTGGATAACCTGCGCCGCACCGGCCATGACCCCTATCGTATTTATGAGGGCGACCCGGAACTCAAACGTACCATCGACCAGATAGCCTCGGGATTGTTCTCGCCCGGCGAACCGCACCTCTTTGCCCCTATCGTTGATTCCCTGTTGCACCACGGTGATCATTACCTGCTCCTGGCAGACTACAGAAGCTACATCGAGGCGCAGGAGAAAGTAGATGAACTGTTCGAAGACAAGGACGAATGGACGCGTAAGACCATTCTCAACACCGCCAATATGGGCAAGTTCTCCAGCGATAGGGCGGTGATGGAGTACGCCAGGGATATATGGGGAGTGCAGCCGCTAGGCAGATAGAAGGTTGCAAAACAAACGGCTTTTGTCACCACAAAGGGTGTAAATGACTCCTTTGTGGTGAAAAAAGCTCAATCTCTTTGCACCGCCCCTTAGCTGGGTGAAGTGAAAAAACCCTCGGCCCAGTTGCGGGCAGTGGCGAAGGCATCCTTGATGTGATCGATATCCAGGCACAATTTCTGTGCCAAAATTTCAAGTGTCGGCCAGTCGGCATCCTCCAGGCAATCGAGGAGTTCGAAGAGCGGCCGGTATTCGCTGTCGGCATCGCGCTTCAGCGCCACCTTGAGTTTGGCTTCAAGTGGCAGCATTTCGACCACGTTCTCCATAGGCATCCCCAGGATGGCGTCCATAAGAGAGAACAAACCCACCAGGAAAATCGTACTCGGGTTGAATCCCCAGTAGTCATATTCCGAAGCGAGCAACTCGAAAAACTTGCCGCGTTGCAATGAGAGGGCCGCTAGTTCCTGCGGAACCTCGTCCTTTCTGGTCATATCGACCAGCAACACAGCGCGCAGCCAGCTTTTCAGTTTGATCCAGCCTAGCATCATGATGGCCTGGTCAATACTTTGGATGTTCTGGCGAAACCCGAATGAGGCGCTGTTGAGAAAGGAGAGCAGGCGAAAGCTGACGGCGACATCGGAGCGTATGGCGGCGGCCATCTCCTTGACGTCCAGATCTTTGACCTCCATGAGGCGAAAAAGGTTCAATCGTGCCAACTCATTGGAACCCAGCTTGCGATCGCGGACGCACTCGGCCTCCTTGAAAAAGGACCCCTGAAAGAGCGAAAAACCCCTATCCCGCGCAGCCTGAAATTGTTCCATGGTTTTGAGTCCACGCGCAAGCATCAGGGCAGGATACTTCTTCATCTGGTCCAATGTACCCTGATCAGGTTTTCCCGAACTGAGATCAAAACCGATGATGTCTGCCTGGCTGCAGAGCTCGGTTGGAAGCGGCTGGCCCGGCGTGGCCTCAAGCATGGTCTGATAGCCTTCGCTCCGAAGCCCTTGCAGTGCGGTATCGAGCCCCGCCATAACACCCCCCGGCAGGACGCGCACAACGCCGTATTCAGCCGGCAGGGCGTGTGGAACTCCGGATAGTATGCCCATATCATCAAAGCCTATCATAATCTTTTTGCCCCGTTTCATTGCCTCCTGCAACCCCTGATAGGTGCTGGAACACAACCCGGCCGCACTCTCCTGCTGGGGAAAGACCTCATAAATGCCTTCCTTCATCTCAGATCCCAACAGTTCATACCCCCAGATGCTACGCTTGGCATCAAGGATGGGTTGTTTGGTGAAAAAGACACTATGTTGCTCCCGTGCGGTCTGGTCTTCGGTCATGGAATCCTCACTTGCTGGGGTTAACGCCATCCGCGCATAGTAAAATTGGCGGCATCAAGGATACAATCAACGAATATATCTTAGCAAATTCAAAAATAAATAGACAGAGAGCAAACCACTATTTTTTCGGCGAGAATCGACTTCTTCCTTCGGGGACGAAAAAGGGGGACGACGAAAAAGGGGGACACCCGAAAAAGGGGGACACCTTACTGATAGTTTTCCAACAATTGATAAGATGTCCCCCTGTTTATCCTCGAAAGGCGGGAATTTCCCTGATTGTCCGGGTCAGGGTGAAACCGTCCATGCCGGGCATTTTGATGTCGGAAATGACCATATTGACTGGAGGCGAACTTTCCAGCAGGCTATTATTGAGAAAATCGAGCGCCTGGTCTGCGGATTGCGTGGAGATGTGTCGGCATCCCAGCTTGTCCAACAGTGATTGGAGCAAAAGCAAGGCTGAACGCGAATCGTCCACTAACAGGATACGGAGTGATGACCAGTCCAGACCGTCATTACTGAGGGAAGGCGCCGAAAGTCCCTGATCAAATCCAACCACATCGGATAGTATCGTTTCTATATCCAGCAGCATGATCGCCTCATGGTCATCATTGTAGGCAATCGCCACCAGAGACCTTGCATTTACTCCCTTCGGCTTGTGGATGTCACCCCAGTTTCTGATCATCAACGTTTCGGGGGACTCAATGATAAATGCGGTCAGCTGCCGGTTATATTCACAAATGATCAGATATGCCCGTTCGTCATTGAAGTTTTTTCCGGCAAGTCCCTAATATGGAAACACCTTACCAATTAAGTCTATGTCTTTTTACGACCGGCTTTCTGCGGCTTAATTATCCGCATCAAAGATTTTTCAAGCGATTCAAGAAACGAATCGGCTCCCAATGCCCAATGCACGTCCTGTCCGCTCGTGTCTGCGGATCTTATCCAGCGACCTCGGCTTCATCACAAAAGAATGTCGCCATTCATTTGTGTTCCCTCGTTGAGTGACATGGTGTGGGATGCCTGGGGCTATCAATCGTGCGATTCGTACCATGTTCTGAAACTACTACAAGTTAAGCTTGAGCGCTAACAGGAACTGAGCCACCTCTGCTAATGAAAACTGAGCCGGAGATTGCGGGGGAGGAAGTATCTGGAGGGAGGCGAAAGAGCGATGCGGGTGGGTAGGTTGGATGAGATTTACTGAGCGGCTTATGTG
>JBBQVT010000027.1:0-35264 GCA_038211245.1 Desulfobulbales bacterium
TATTATTGAGATTATAGGCAAGTTCCAGCAATTCGGTCTTCTCTTCCGTGGTATGCAAATGATCGTAGGAGATATAGCCCATGCTGAGGATGCCGAGAATATAGCATCCGGTGATGAACATACTTTTGAACTTGAGATTAAAATGCGGGACTTTGATCACGGCAGACCACCTCCCTATGGTTGCAAATAACGTCACCTTCCTGTTTGTTGACTTGAGTTGTCGTGTGGCGAGCAATACATCTACTAAAAAGGCTGGCCAAAGTAAATTGATAAGGTTAGTTCCAACCCATGCTGTCGAATTCCTCGTGAACATCGGAATGATGAATTTGCCGATTGTTCACTCTCCGGCTTGGGCGCGGATATACAAAGGCACCGTACGGCGCCCGACAAAATCACATCTGCATTGGAGAGAGCACATATTCTTTCAGGTCGATACTGTGTGCACCGGTAAAAGCTGCTATCACGCACCCGTCTATTTGACTCGAACCATGAGAGAAGGTCAACCCAATCACCGGGGAAATTCCATCGTAGCCCGCACGGCCTCAACAACGAGAAAAAACAAGGAAAAGAAAAAACTTGCCTAAATTTCCGACAACGGCTAATTTTCCAACAGTGATTTGGTGTCTCCGGCAGAGGCTTCCACTATTGTTGATCGCCCTGCCACAGGATACGCAGTTCACCGGAGATAACCACCAAATGGGGCTGTAGCTCAGCTGGGAGAGCGACGCGTTCGCAATGCGTAGGCCAGCGGTTCGATCCCGCTCAGCTCCACCAAATAAATCACACACTTAGGCCGATCAGCCTAAGTGCTTTTTTGTTCTAGGACAGCTATAGGACAGTAAAGTAAAAAAATAGATAAATATTGAAGGGTTGTTCAACTGAAGACACAAACCTCCTCGACCCAGACCCGGAAATAGCCGATCTAATGCGAGGAGCGCAGCGCGTCCTGACCAGCGGCAACCCGATAGCCTTCGACACCCTGGAGCCAAATATCAGATACTTCGATCACGCCATCGCCGCAGAAAAACGTCCAGATGAACAAGAAAAGGCAATCCAGGAAATAAAAGAAAACTTCAAAGTAATGATGGATGAAATAGCCAGACTCAAGCGCGAAAACTTGCGTCTCGACTTGGAAGCAGAGGAACAATCTATAAGCAAGAAGGTGGCGTGATTTACGCAGTCTTCTCATTACACCATTTAACGTGAAGGTACATCCGTATAAATACCAATTCTAACAGGTATGGCGGCCATATAACCAGCCAGCTTCACCCGGACCCGGCAAAAACGCAGGTTCGAACGGCCCAAAACATTGGACCAGCATCCTTTATTAATAACACGCTTTTCTGTGTATCATCTCAAACTGCGATGTTACACATGTCTGGCCAAACACTTGTTAAACAAGCTTAGACAATCATATATTCATGAATTAATCATAGTTGCTACTCGCCAATTCCAACAACAAAATGCACCGGGTGAACCGGTGATCATCATGTTCGCAAAAAATATTTAGAAAATAATTTTCCTGAAAAATGTTCGCCTCATTAGTAGAAACTATGAATTTATTGAATCTATAATTGGTATATTTATTACCACATAGTCATCAACATAGAAAAAATTAATAGGATTGGTAGACCTAAATAAGTGAAGGGGAATAAAATATGCTAGTATCACGCCTTAAAATAAAAAATTGGCGAAATTTTTCATCGATAGATATACCTCTTCGCGAAAGGCAATTTATTGTAGGTCCTAATGCTGCTGGTAAATCAAACCTTTTAGATGTTTTTCGTTTTTTATGAGATATCGCAAAGTCTGAAGGTGGTGGTTTTCAAAAGGCAATAAAAAATCGTGGCGGGCTATCAAAATTACGATGCCTAGCCGCTCGGAGAGACCCTGAAATTAGTGTTGAAATTGATCTTTCTGAGACGCCAGACGAAGAGCCTTTCTGGCGGTATGCCATAGGAATCCAGCAAGAGACGAGAGGTTACAGACAACCGTATCTTTCGTTCGAAAAGGTCTGGCATAATAATAAATTGCTACTAAGTAGGCCAAACAAGGACGATAGAAATGATCCAGAGCGGTTGAAACAAACTTTTCTGGAGCAGGTAAACACAAATACTTAATTTCGAGAAATTGCTCGTTGTCTTGAATCAATAAGTTATATCCATCTTGTTCCTCAATTACTGCGCTATGCGGAAGTTATTCAAGGTGGTCTCATAGAAGATGATCCTTTTGGGCAGGGTTTTCTTGTTAAGGTTTCTAAATCAACGCATCGAACTCAAAAATTTCGGCTTTCAAAAATTGAAGAAGCACTAAAAATCGCAGTCCCTCAACTTCAACAGCTTCGTTTTGAAAGAGATGAGGATACGGGGCAACCCCATCTTGCAGCCTTGTATTCCCACTGGCGCCCTAATGCTGGCTGGCAACGAGAAGATCAATTCTCAGATGGGACATTACGATTGATCGGATTATTGTGGGCTTTATTGGATAGTGATTCTTTACTGTTACTAGAGGAACCTGAACTATCTTTAAACAATGGAATTGTTTCACAGATGTCCCCTTTAATCTACCGCATGCAGCGTCTGCGCAAACGTCAAGTGTTCATTAGCACTCATAGCGAGTCATTATTAAGTGATAATGGAATTGACGGACGTGAAATTATCTTACTCAACCCAAGCCGTGAAGGCACAACTGCTGACATAGCAGCGAATGTCGCAGATATTAAACCATTATTGGACGCAGGGTTATCTGTTGGGGAGGTTGTAGTACCACGAAACAGACCGAAAAACATCAATCAGCTAGGATTATTTGAATGAAGGATATTTACATAACAATTGCTGTGGAAGATTATTTAAGTGAAGTTGTTGCTAGAAAATTGCTCGAACAGACCAATAAAAATTATCGAGTCAGTAAATGCCTTTGTAGTAATGGGCAAGGATACTTGAAATCAAAGATAAATAGCTTCAATCAAGCTGCCAAACATATACCTTTTTTCGTGTTGACAGATCAAGACAGAGGGTGCCCACCAACAATAATTTCATCTTAGTTAAAAGAAGAAGCAAGTAAATATTTCATATTCCGAATTGCTGTAATGGAAATTGAATCTTGGGTCATGGCACACCGTGAATCTTTTGCAGAATTTTTTTTTATTTCTTTAGATCGTATTCCGCAAGATATGGATGAACTTAGTGACCCAAAACAATTTCTTATAAATTTGGTCAGGCATTCACGGCCGAAACGTTTACGAGCTGACATTATTCCCAATACCGGCTCTACAGCAAAAGTTGGGCCTGATTATAACAATCGCTTATCTCAATTTGTCCAAAATAAGTGGAATGTATTTGAAGCTGAGATGCACTCAAAAAGTCTGAGGCGAGCTTTATTTCGAATCAAAGAATTTAAACAGAATTTCGAATGAAATTTAAATTAAATCTTCGAACCTGTCTTGTAAGTGGTGTAAATTGGGTCAGCGTCAAATTAAAATCTCATGTATCAAAATCTAAATTGACTCTGACCCCATTTATTTAAATTGACTCTGACCCCATTTATTCGCTGACCCCATTTATTCGCCAAGAAGTTCGAGGCCATGGTGGAACTCGGCGTGTTGAACAGCCGTATGAAGGATTTCTACGACATCTCCAAAGCCTGTGAGCTGGATCGCTTCAGGACCTTGGACGTGAATATAAAATTGAGACTGTTTGAGACTGTTTTAATGGAACGAATGCAAGCTAACAAACGATTCTTCAATTCCAGGAACAGCAGAGCATGACCAGAACAGCGCAAGGTTTTTTAAACCTCTGCAAACTCGGATCACATTGTTCGCTCCCACAGCAGACGCCAGTCAAACTGCAAAAACCTGCGACTGTGCGACACGAACGGGTCTTTTTCTTGCAGCAGCTCCATCTTTTTTTTATACAAGGCTTCATTGATTACCATATCCCGTTGTAGCGAATGGTAGGACGACTCGCGGTCAACTTCGGTGGCAACTATCTTTTTGAATCTGGTTAAATAGCGAAAGGAATTACCGATTTTTCGTTGCAACTCGTTGAAATACACATCTTCATAACCATAATTGCCGCTAAACTCTTCATCATATCCAAGGGCTTGAAAGAATACCGATTTCGACGTATAAAATAGGTTATTACCCTTCCCCATGGCAAGCCCTTGCTGATTGCTCCTCTTAAACTTGTAAATAGTTTTTTTGGGGATGCGGCTGTTGAGAATATCTTTGAGTAATTTTTCCGGAAAGAAGTGATCTGAATCGGTAAGTAAAATCCTCGGACTCTTGGCATACACCACCCCGAGATTCCTG
Source organism: Desulfobulbales bacterium (assembly GCA_038211245.1). GTDB lineage: Bacteria > Desulfobacterota > Desulfobulbia > Desulfobulbales > Desulfocapsaceae > Desulforhopalus_A. The sequence continues at coordinate 4,310 of JBBQVT010000027.1, forward strand.
GCACCGCATTGATTCCACTTGATATCAGACTGGATCCGATACAGGGAAATATTGAGTTTAATTGCCTGCGGAATATCAATGGGCAGCGGCGAGCAATCATCGACGATGACAAACTGAATATGTTCCGTGACTTCTCGTGCATACGAAGCATAGCGTAGCAGCAACTCAGTTAGGGTATGGGCGTTTTGCTGATTGAAATAAACCGGCACCACATAGCTCAACTGAATATTGGTGGAATGCATATAACTCCTTTTACCTGTGAAATTCCTTAATAACATTGCTCCGGATCACAAGCCGTTCGCCGCAGCATCGGCCCGCATCAAATTCAACAGATCGTCCGCCGACATCTTGCCGCTCAGCTCGGTGCCTTCCAGAAGGCTGTCGGCCAGGTCGCGTTTTTGGCTGTGCAGGGCGACGATTTTTTCTTCAATGGTGTTCTTGGCGATCAAACGGTAGATGGTCACCGGCCGCTTTTGGCCGATGCGGTGGGCGCGGTCCGAGGCCTGGTCTTCAACCGCCGGATTCCACCACGGGTCCATGTGGATAACATAGTCGGCGGCGGTAAGATTCAGGCCGAGGCCACCGGCTTTTAGGCTGATGAGAAACAACTCGCCTTTGCCGCGCTGGAAGGCATCGACCCGCACCTGGCGCTCCTTGGCCGGGGTGCTGCCATCCAGGTATTGATACGCGATACCGCGGCCTTCGATATATTCCCGGATGAGACGCAGGTGATCGACGAACTGACTGAAGACCAGGGCCTTATGTTTGTTTTCGAGCAAATCGTCGACAATCGTCCCGAACACCTCGAGTTTACTGCTCGGCAGAGCCATATCGCTGCTGACCAGTTGACTGTTGCAGCAACTGCGCCTCAGTTTAGTTATGGCCGCAAGGATCTGCAAATGCTTTTGCCCGGGCGAACCGTCGCTGTTATTCAATTCCTCCAGGCCTTGCCGCCGCAGGGCCTCGTAAAAGGCCATTTCCTGGCTGCTCAGCTCAACATACATGGGGATTTCGGTGCGCGACGGCAGTTCCTGCAACACCTGGGTTTTGGTACGGCGGAGGATGAACGGCTGGATGAGCTTTTTCAGGTGCCGACGCGCCTGACCGTTGTTATCGCGCTCAATCGGCAGGGCAAAACGCTGGTTGAACTGGTCGTGCGAACCGAGCAGGCCGGGGGTGATGAAACGAAACAGGTTCCACAACTCGCCCAGATGGTTTTCCAGCGGTGTGCCGGTCATGATCAGTTTGAAATCCGCCTGCAGGTTCATCGCCCCCTGGGAACGGCGGGTGGCGGTGTTTTTGATCGCCTGCGCCTCATCGAGAATGATCGTTCGAAAAGGAATCTGTGCCAGCATCGCCGCCACCTGTTCCTGCTGCAGCAAGCCATAGCTGCAAATCAGCAGATCGAAAGGACCCAAGTTGTCGAGCAAACGCTGCCGGTCGCCGTTGCCAAGCGGTACCGGCTTCAACGTCGGGGCGAAACGGGCTGCCTCCCGCTCCCAGTTCATACACACTGAAGTCGGGGCAATGATCAGGGCCGGGCCATCCGGCGCCCGATCGACCAAAAGGGCCAGACCCTGGATGGTTTTCCCCAGACCCATGTCGTCGGCAAGACAGGCACCGACCCCCCAGTGCGCCAGCCGTGCCAGCCAGCAGTATCCCTCACCCTGATAGTCGCGCAGTTCGGCTTGAAAGGTCGAAGGCACCTGCGGCTGAAAATCGCGGGCGTCCTGCAGGCATTGCAGATGCGCCTTCCAGTGCTTGTCGCCCTTGACGCCTGCATCGCCCTGCCAATCTTCGAGCGTCAAAGCCGCCAGTGGATTAATGCGAACTTTTTTGCTGCCAACTTCCGCATAGTTTTTCAACTCGTCGAGGCGACGACGGAATTCGTCGGTTAAAGCCAGGAATTGGCCGTCCTGCAACTGCAGGAAACGCCCTTTGCTGCCCCCCAACAATCCGAGGAGCTGGCTGATTGCCAGGATTGTCTCTTCACCAACCTTGAGCTCACCCTCCAGGGCAAACCAATCAGTGTCGCGTTTGATGCGCAGCCCGAAGCCTTTGCCGCTACTCTGACCTAAAAGACGGAAGCGCACCCCTTCCGGCCATTCCAAAATCACCGCACCTGCCGGCAAGGAGTCGATTTGCAGGAGCATCTCCAGACACTCCTCGGGGTCCTCCAGCAACCAATCGCCCGCCCCTTCCCGCTCTGCCGCCTGCAACACCGTACAGCCGGTGAGTATCGCCGCCGCCCGCTGCTTTTCTAACAAAAGATCACGCTGTGCCTGCAGGGCCTTGCCGTCGATCTCCGCCAGCACGCTTTCGCCGCCGTGGCCGGGCTGGTAATAGGCGCCACCCGAGGCAAAGGGCCGAACCAGCAGGGCTGCCCGCAAGCCTGCGCCGAGTGGCAGGAGATGCAGGCGGGGCGTCGAGTCGGCCACCACCTGTTCGGCGGTGCTGGAACTGCCGCCGATGTCGGAGTGTACGGTCAACAAACCGGACATATCGGTCAAGGTTTGCAGAACACGGTCCTTCGCCGCAAGGGGCACCTCCAGACCCTTCTGCCCGAGGATGGAGAAGAGCTCCCGGTGCTCGGCGGTAAATTCAATGATCTTCAGACGGGTCGGCGCCTCCTTGCCGATCTGAAATTTATGTTCAACAGAAGGCGGCGGTGCGAGACTAATGTTAATCTTATTGTCCTTGCCCTTATTGGTAACCCGCAACTCCACCTCGCCTTTCACCACCTCGACCCGCACCTCCGGGGCGTCGGCCCAGAACAGCCGGGGATGGCCGATGAGCGTCAGCGGCATATCCGGAGAAAATTCGTATGTCGTGCCGCCGCCGTACCATCCGCCCTCACGATATTCCTTGATCCGGGTGCACAGTTTCAGATCATGGTCGCTGAGATAATCGAGGCGGTCAGCTTCCAAAGCCAGACGCTTCATGGCTACCGCCCGACCCTTGCTCCAGCCGCCTCCGGCCTGCTGCTTTTGTTCGCGCGGGTCGATATACAGACGTTGATGAGGTTCATCAAAGCGAAGAAGCCATACCAAACGGGTTGATTTTTCCGCCGGAGCATCACCTTTTTTGCCGGTTTTGGCGAGACTCGACAGAGAACTCAAGGCCAGTTGCCAATAGGGTTGGGTGACGAAGAGGTCGGCCATGCCCCTTCTGCCGGACGTCAGGAAACTGCTGTCCCATAATATGGCCTTCTTCGGCTCGATGGCCGAGAAGATCTTCGCCAGTTCCGCCGCCGGCCAGTGGTAGCCGCCGGCCTTGAGGTGATCGTAAAGCTTGCGGCTCTGGACGGGAACGGTGCGATATTGATCGGCCTTGACCCAGTATTTAACCAGTAAGAGTATTACTTGCACCAGTAGTGGGCGTGCATGCAGGCTTTGCGGCATACCGTCCGGGGTCAGGCCGTCGCCTATTTCGTAGGGGAACTCGCTGGCAAGCAGTTGATCGCGCTTCGGCAAACTGCCCTGCAAAAACAAAAAAAACATTTCCAAGATCCGGTACACATCGACCCAGTAGGTGTGTTGCTTCATTGCCTGACTCAGGAGGGTGATCAATTTATCTCGTTGTTTGTGATCATCGCTCTTCCAGATGGCAAGCGGATAGAATATCCCGGCCAAACCGTAAAAATAGCCACCGCGCAGGCGTGTCTTCTTTCGCATTCGCGCCAGGGCCTGGTCAAAAAGGATAAGGGCTCTACCATGATCCCCGGCAAGAAAGACCGCGGCGGCGGCGATGGCTTGTAACTCCGGATCTTCCTGGCCAAGAAGCTGCTTTTCCAGCCCATCCCATTCACCTCGCAGGAGTCGCAACTCCATGGTCAATCGGAAGAAAAAACCCCCTTCGACATCCTTGTCGACCAGTGCTTGACGGTTTATTGCCGCGTCGAGATCCGATTCATCATACAAATAGAGAAGCTTATGCAGCGCCCCATATTCCAGGAGTTTACCGAGAATCTTCGGTTGATGGCGGCTGGTCCATTCGACATCCAAGGGACTGAAAAACCAAGCGAGGAGGTTTTCGCCGATAGGGGGGAAATTCGGCACAAAGCGCGAACCGGCATTGAAATTTTCACTCAATTGGCTCCAATCATCGCGGTAAAAAGCGACCCTGGCGATACGCAGATACTGATCCAGGGGAAGGTAGCTGCGAAAATTTCTATTTATTGGGTTATGCTGTTCAACGACGGCCGCATATCTTTCGAATTGGCCATCATCGATCATCATTCTGACGATCAATTCGGCTATGGGCCGGATGCACCGCACTCCCCCCGATTGTCTTGACTCATCCAGCAAGCCTGCGGCAAGGAGAGGCCTGAGATGGACATTAAGCAGTTTCGGGTTGAGGTCTTTGGTGCCATTTTTGACACCCAGCGAAGACAGACAGCTGCCGAGATTGGTCATCGAGCTGTAGCCGTAGAAAACCGCCAGGACTTTGATGATGATTTGCTGTTCAGGGGTGAATGCCTGATGAATCTCGATATATTTTAAAACATTGGGCGTTTTCATGCTGTCATACCGATCGTTAAAGGGTTTTCTGGGAGAGAATGCACCAAACAAATCATAATGAGCCGCTGATGACAACCATTCATTGGCGGTAAGCTGACTATCACCCCCGGCCACCGGTCGCCACACCCTGGTAATCGGTCCTCACCGTGAAATACAGGGTCGCCAGGATAAAGAGGGCGGAGCAGCCAAAGAGCAGGCGATAGGCATCGGCCCCCATAAAGGCCAGGGAGTCGAGGGTCTGGCCAAAGAGCAGCGGGAAACCCGAGCCGATCGGCAGGGTGAGGATCGGCGCCAGGGCAAAATAGGCTGTGGCGTCGCTTTTCCCGGCAAATTTCTTCACCGACGGCGGGTACACCATATTGCGAATGGCCCTGCCGACCCCGAGGAGATAGCTGATCAGGAAAAAGGTCGCAACGCTCGGGAAAAAGGCGAGAAGGACCAGGAGCAGAAAGGTGACGGCCTTGGACAGGTAGAGTTTTCGTTTCAATTTCAGAAGGTTCATGGCCCCGAGAAAGATATTGACGGTGATCGAGCCGACGTAGATGCAGGCGACAAAGGCCCCGGCCGCCACCGCTTGCGGTACCGCGTAAAAACTCGTGGCAAAGTTGGCATAAAAAGACAGGACGGTGAGGATAACATAGATATCGAGATCGGCTGCGAGATAAACCAGGAAACGACGATTGCCGAGAATCTCCCGAAACGATTGGCCGGTATGCTTGAAAAACGACAGGGTATCGCAACCGAAATCCTCGGGAACGGCGATCTCTTTGGTGCCGAAGAAACACAACGAGCCGAAGATAAACAGCGAGCCGGTGGCGATAAAGACCCAGGCCGACGAGGCCAGGGAAAAGGCGTAGGTATCGACAATCTTGAGGATGAAAAAACTGGAAACAACCTTGCCGATATTCTGGGCAAGCATCATATAACCGAGGCCGGGTACGGTTTTTGAGTCGGAGAAGATGCGGATCAGATAATCGTACCAGATAGGAATGGTGAGTCCCAGGCACAGGGAAAAGACCGTGTAACAGGCAAAAAACAGCAAAAGGACATCTTCCACCTGAGAAAGAAACGGCAACAACAGACCAAAGGCCAGGATACCCAGAGCCGACGAAACATGGAGGAGGGCGACAAGGGTTCTTTTGAAACGGTAATTACGGCTCAGATAGGTGGAAAAAAGGGGGCAGATCGAGATGCAGAAGATGAAGAGGGACGGGACAATGCCGACGGTAAAGCTTGAGGCGCCGAGACTTTTCAAAAACAGTTGCAGGAAGGTCGATTCCATGACCAGAGGAAAGCCCAGACCCCACAGGAACTCAACCCCGGCCACCCCGGCGACATTTCTTTTAAAATAGTCGTCTTTACATCTTTCCATTTTCTAGCCTCTTATCCCTTGGACTCATGACGCCCCAAGTATCCCTCTGCATGCAACTCCAATGCTGCACAAGCTCTTCGCCATCGGCAGCATTGCGAATACGTCCATTTATCCAAAATTCTGTGGATAAACAAGCGAATAAAAGTCTCATGCGAAGCTCGGTCCCGGCCTTCGTCGGTGCGCTCAAAAATATCTAATGAAAAGTCGCCGGAAGTGCAACATGCGAGTTGCAAAAATCGGGCAACTGTGGCTGACATCCGTTCCCTGCCACCGCCTAAACACTTCAGTAACTAGATGATATTGTACGCTATTAATAGCATATGCCAAACTATTAACCAAGCAGGCATAAAAGGTGCTATGGGTGAAGGGTGGGCAGGACAACTGCCGGATGGTTTATTATCTCCACGGCAAGCCTGGCAGTCTGGCGTACAATCAATCAAAGTTACTTGACGCCTCATCGCGCATTTGCTCCTTGCGCATGATGCGCTTCACCAATTATATGGAGAAGGTTGACTTCTATGGCGGAAATTCTCGTACTCGACGATGTGCCGGATGCGGTGCTGCTGATCAAAAAGATCCTCATCCGCCAGCAACATACTGTCCATGCCTTTACCGAGGAAGAAAAGGCGATTGCCTTCGCCGAAGAAAACCATCTCGACCTGGCCATCCTCGACATTAAGTTGAAAAAGATGAGCGGTATCCAGGTACTGAGGCAATTAAAGGAAATCAACCCGGTTTTAAAAATCATTATGCTCACTGGTTATCCGACAGTCGAGACCGCCCGCGAGGCACTCCTCCTCGGGGCCCGAGATTATTGCGTAAAACCCATTGATAAAACCGGACTTGAAGAAAAAGTGGCAACGGTACTGGCCCGATGAACACAAATCAGGATGCCACGCCAAAAACCAAAAATGACGTAAATTTAATATATTACCATACTCTCAATTGCCATCCCTTTGCCCTTGAGGACAACCTATGGATTTCAAAAGCCTGACCGCCATCATCGATTTCGCCATTTCCCAGGAACACGAGGCCGCCGACTTTTATCGCACGGTCGGCGAGAAAGAAGTTCGGGAAGGCAAAAAACACCTGTTTCTCCAATTCGCCGACGAAGAAGACAAGCACCGTCGGATTCTCGAAAACCTTAAAAGCGGCGACGCAGGCAGCGCCTTGGACAACTATCGCTTCACCTGGATCACCGACATCAAGCGCAGCAACTATGTGGCGGACCTTGTATACACCCCGGGCATGCCTTACCGCGACATCCTCATGCTCGCCGCCCAGCGCGAGGAAAATGCCCTGGCTCTCTACAATCTCCTGTTGGAAAAAGCTGAAGACGAAGCGGCACGCAAGGTCTTCAAGATGCTTTGCCAGGAAGAGGCTAAGCATAAACTGGCCTTGGAGGGCACCCTCGACGCCTATATGGCCGAGATGGGTGACTGAGGACTGCGGCAAATAAATTGCACTCCGTCCCACCGGGACTCATCCCATGTTGTATCGAATTTTTGCCTAAAGGAGAATTATCATGAGCCGGTACCATCTTGCCCAGGATACCCGCAAATGCATTGGCTGCCACGCCTGCGAAATCCAGTGCAAATCCAATAAAAGCCTGCCGCCGGGGCCGCGTTTGTGCCAGATCATCGAGGTCGGCCCGAAACTGATCGGCGGCCTGCCGCGAACCGCCTTCGTCTTCATGCTCTGCTTTCATTGTGAGAACCCCTGGTGCGTTGCCGCCTGTCCCACCGGCGCCATGCAACAGCGATCCAGCGATGGCATCGTCTTTGTCGACCACAACCTCTGTGTCGGCTGCAAGACCTGTATTGCTGCCTGCCCCTGGGGAGCGCCGCAGTGGCAACCGGAAATCGGTAAGGTGGTGAAATGCGACTACTGCAAGGATCGCCTTGATCAAGGGTTGAAACCGGCCTGCGTCACCGCCTGCACCACCCAATGTCTTACCTTTGGGGAAGGACAGACGATGACCGAAAAGAAACGAAAGCGCCATGCCGAATCGGTAACTTCCTTTGAAAACAGCGCGTTTTAGGACCTTAGAAATTCATTTCTTGTTTTTAAAGAATGAATTTCGTGAAGGTACTTATACCCCATTCGGAGAGGCACGGTCCGCCCGCTACGGCCTTGCCCCCTTGCTCCTTGTTCGCCTGGAGAGCCTGCCATGACCCCTAGTCCATGCCCGGTCCATGAGACCATGCTTGCGCTGAAAAAGATCCCGACCGAAGGTCGAGTTGTCCATCCCCGCAGTCGTCGCTTGATCGAGGAAGTCGCCACCCTGATCCAGGATATCGTCGCCGGCAGGGCCGGGGCCGAGCATCTACCGTGTATCGATGCCAGGACTGCTGAACTGTGCGCCTTCGCGGGCGATCCTGCCGGCGTCGAGACCGGCTTATGGCTTACGGCCCGCCTGGCTGAGCACACCGAAATCTTTCGCAGCCATGCCTTAAACCGCAATTGCGCCGCCTCGGTCTGCGACCACCTGACCCCGGCACCCTGCCAGATGGCCTGCCCTGCCGGTATCGACGTCCCCACCTATCTGTCGCTCATTGCCCTTGGCCGTGACGACGAGGCCATAGAGGTTATTCGCCACGACAACCCCCTGCCCTGGGTGTGTGGTTTGGTGTGTACCCGTCCCTGTGAGCTCATGTGCGTCAGGGCGCGCATCGACACCCCGGTGTCGATTAAATTTCTTAAGGCCTTCGCCGCCGAGCGGGCGATGTCCTGGAGCCGCTACGACAATCCCCACAAGACCCCGGCCACCGGCCGCAAGGTATGTGTCGTCGGTGCCGGTCCCGGGGGCTTAAGCGCTGCCTATTACCTCGCTTTGCACGGCCATACGGTGCGGGTCATCGAGGCCCTGCCGCGGGCCGGAGGCATGATTCTGGTTGGGATTCCCCGCTACCGCCTGCCGTCGGACATCATCGACCGCGAGGTTGCCAAGATCGAAGAACTCGGCGTCGAATTCCAGTTCAATAGCCGGTTTGGCAAGGACGTCGATCTCGAGTCACTACGCGCCGAGGGCTTTGAAGCCTTTTTCTTTGCGGTGGGTGCCCATGCCTCGTTCAACCTCGGCATTGACGGTGAAAACGATTTTCCGCAGGTGCAGGGGGCCGTTGATTTGCTCCAGCGGGTCGCCCTTGGCGAGCGCCGTTGTCCGGGCAAAAACGTCGTGGTTATCGGCGGCGGCAACGTCGCCATCGACGCGGCCCGCACCTGTTTGCGCCTGGGCAGCGAGCAGGTGACCATCGCCTACCGCCGTACCCGCAAGGAGATGCCGGCCGATCTGGAAGAAGTGGAGCAGGCGGAGGAGGAAGGGGTGCACTTTGAGCTGCTCACCGTGCCCATGGCGGTGACCGGCGAAAACGGCAATGTCCAGGCCCTGCGTTGCTTGAAAGCAAAGCTGGTGACCGTGCCCGGCTCGAACCGCCAATCACCCAAACCCGTTGACGGCAGCGACTACGCCATCCCCGCCGATGCAATCATCAGCGCCATCGGCCAACGGGTTGAGCAGCGGTGGTTCGAGCGCATGGAGGGTCTCGCCTGGACCCATCGCGACACCATCCGTGTCAACACCATCACCATGGAAACCAGCCTGCCGGGCATCTTTGCCGCAGGCGACGCGGTCACCGGCCCGGCGACGGTCATTGAGGCCATCGGCGGCGGCAAGCGGGCGGCCACCGCCATTGATCGCTTTCTCGCCGGTATCCCGCAGCCGAAACTGCCACCGGTGCCGATGCGCCGGCAACGGGTCCCTTGCTTCGACGTCCCGGCCCATACCAAGATGGCCCTGAAACGACCGGAGATGCCGCTTCTCGGCATCGATCGTCGCCGCACCACCTTCCAGCAGGTCGAACTCGGCTACACCGAGAACCAAACCCGCGAAGAGGCGCGCCGCTGCCTGCGCTGCGACATCTGCAGGCGTTGCGGCAAGTGTGTGACGATCTGCAAGGAGAAAATGGGAGTCGACGCCCTGGCCCTCGGCTATTTGTCCTTTGAACATCCAGATGAGAGCGATTTCCGTTATACCGACGAGCGCTGCATCAGTTGCGGCGCCTGTGCCGCCAACTGCCCGACCGGGGCGATGTGCATCGAGGACCGCGGTTCGGAGCGGATTCTTTCCCTCTGCGGCACCATCCTTAGTCGGCAACCCTTGGTTTTTTGTGCCGATTGCGGTGCGGTCATCGGCACCGAACGATACCTGGCCTTCATTCGCGGCCGCCTCGGGCCACTCGCGCCTCCGCCTCAGAATGGTGATGGGCCGAAGTGTGATGTTTGTGCCCGGAAAAAGGGGCATCATGGCGACTCCACGGTCATGGCCACTCCCTGATCCCGATAAACGGGATAAGTCACTTATCAAAAAATCTTCGCAAAAAACATGCAAATACTTTTTGTAAGTGACTAAAAAAGTAAACGAAGGAGAACAGCGATGGTATTCCATAAAGGTCAGATGGTGCGGGTTTTGCACCGCAGTTCAGACGAAAGCTGGGAAGAATACATGGACGGACTGGTCGGCAGCCGCGGTATCGTCACCGATCCGGACACCCAGATCAACGACCCGGATTCCCTCATTGAAGTCAGTCTCGAAGATAAAGGAACCTATCGGCTGCCCCAGGATTGCCTTGAGGTTCTGGAGTAGGCCTCATGCGGTTGGCTGAGGTAATCGATAATTGTGCGGTTAAGACGGTGACCGTCGCGTCGGGACTCTGCCTGGCCGCGGCGGCGCGGGCAATGTACAAAGCCGATTGCGCCACGGTTTTGATCATGGATAACGATCTGTTCCGGGGAATCTTGACCGCCGGTGACATTCTCCGCGTCCTGACCTCGGTAGAGTCAGCGAATCTTGTCTGGAACGGTCCAACAACGGTTGCGCCCATCAAGGAACTACCGATTGTAACCGGGCAAGAGAAAGTCGCCCAAGTCATAGAAATAATGACGGCGGCGGGGATCGATTATCTGCCGGTGCATGCCGGGGGCGCCACCCGGGTCGTCAGCCTTTGCCGTTTGCTTCGGGCGCACAATACCTACCTGCACGGCGAGGTGAACCACCTGCAAACCTATATCGACGCGCTGCACGATGCGCCAAACGACTGAGGAAGGACGATGATTACTCTCTACATCAATGACCAAGCGGTCAGCGCCGAAGCGGAAACGACGGTCCTCCAGACGGCGCGAAGCCACGGCATCCCTATCCCGACCCTCTGCCACCACCCGGCGCTCAAGCCCTCCGGCTCGTGCAAGGTCTGCTCTGTTGCGGTGGAAAAGATCTCAGGGGAAAAGACAATCATGCTCAGTTGCCTGCTTCGGGTCAAGGAGGGCATGCGGCTGTGGACCGATGGTACCCTGGTGCAACAGGCGCGGAGCAAGGCCCTGCTGAAATTAATTGCCATGGCCCCGATGTCGGAACGTATCCGCCATCTCGCCGAAAAAGAAGGGATCGAGTTGCCGCCGGCACCGGACGGCTGCATTCGCTGCCGCTTGTGTATCCGGGTGTGCAAGGAGATCATCGGTAAAGAGGCCCTCAGCATGGATAAGCAGGGCGACCGCCAACTGGTCATCCCCGCCCCGGACCGCTGCATCGGCTGTGGCACCTGTGCCAATATCTGTCCGACCCAGGCGATTACCGTGGCCGAAGACGGCGGCATGCGCACCGTCTCCATCCGTGGCAGCGTCTTCGGCCGCCATCCGCTCCTGCGCTGCCAAGGCTGTGGCAAATACTACGCCACCGAAAAGCAGATACGCTTGATGGAGGAACGCACTACGCCCCATCCCCAGGTCAAGGAGCATCACAACTACTGTTCCAATTGCGCCAAGCTCTTTTCCGACCGGATGATGATCTTAGAAAAACAACCGCCAAGACAACAAACCAACAACAAGGGGCAGTAAGACTCTGCCTGCATAGCTCATAGCAAGGAGAAATATTCATGGTTGCCAAATCAGTGTTCAGTGTATGCGGGATGTGTACCGTTCGGTGTCCAATCAAGGTTACGGTCGAGGACGGGCAGGTGACGTTTCTTGCCGGCAATCCCCATGTTCCGGCGATGAAGGGGGCGGTCTGTCCACGCGGCGCCGCCGGTAACGCCCTGATAACCGACCCGGAACGGCCCCAGACGCCGATGATCCGCGCCGGCGCCCGGGGCGAAGGCAAGTGGCGCAAGGTCAGCTGGGACGAGGCCTTCGATTACGTCGCCGACAAACTGAAAGATGTGCAGGACAAATACGGCGCCAAAGGCATAGCCCTCACCGACCGCGGCGGCCCGTTCCGCGATATGCACCGCGCCCTGCTCCGCGGCCTCGGCAGCCCCAACTACTGCAACCATGATTCCAGCTGTGCCCGCAACGTCCAGCATGCCAGCCTGTCGATCAGCGGCATGGGGCGGAAAAGCGTCGCCTATGATTTTAAAAACGCCAAGCACGTCGTGCTGCAACTGCGCAATATCTTCGAGGCCATCAATGTCCAGGAGGTCAACAACCTTATGGACGCCCTGGAAAACGGCTGCAAGCTGACGGTCATCGACATTCGTGCGACGATCACCGCCTCCAAGGCGACCCGCTATTTTCAGGTACGGCCCGGCTCCGATTATGCCTTCAACCTGGCGGTGATCCACGAACTCTTGAAAAAGCGCCTCTTCGACGAGAAATACGCCGGCCGCTACATCGAGGGTTTGCGTGACCTGGAGGGCTTCATCGAACCCTATAGCCCGGAATGGGCCGAGGGGGAAACCGGCATCGCTCCCTCCGAGCTGCGCCAGTTCGTGCGCGAGCTGGCCGCCGCCAAAGGGGCGGTGATCTGGCATCCCGGCTGGATGACGGCGCGCTATCAGGACTCGTTTTATGTCTGCCGCACCGCCTATATCATCAACGCCCTCCTCGGCTCCTTCGGCGCTAAAGGCGGGATGCCCCTGGTCAGCAAACCTGGCGATGTCGGCCGGGCCGACCTCAAGGCCTTTGTCGATCTCTACCCGAAACCTCTCGATAAGCGGGCAGATGGCCTCGGCTGGCGCTATACGCACTTCGAGGAGGGCCCGGGACTTGCGCACCTGATGTACGCGGCGATGGAAAGCCAGGACCCTTACCCGGTCAAGGCCTATATCGCCTACCGCCACGATCCGCTGATGGGCTACCCCGACCCGGAACGATTGAAAGAGATCTTCAATAATCTCGACCTCCTGGTCTCGGTGACCTTCAGCTGGTCCGACACCGCCTGGTTCTCCGACGTGGTGTTGCCCCTTTCCCCCTATCTGGAGCGGGAAAGCGTCATTGCCACCAAAAACGCCCTCAAACCACAGTTCTTCGTGCGCCACCGGGCCATCGAACCGCGTTACGACTCCAAGGCCGACTGGCAGATCGTCGGCGGTCTGGCCAAGCGACTCGGTCTTCCCGAGCTGGTATTCGACTCGGTCGAGGATGTCTGGAACTTCCAGCTACAGGGCACCGGCGTGGCGATCGAGGATTTCAACGCCACCGGCATGATCAACCTGGCTGACAAGCCGATCTATCGCGATATGGACCAGCTCAAGTTCAAGACGCCGAGCGGCAAGCTCGAAATGGTCTCGGCAAAGCTGGAAAAGGCCGGCCTGCAGTCCCTCAAGCCTTTTCAGGCCCCGGAAACGCCGCCGGAAGGGACTTTCCGCCTGACATTCGGCCGCTGCGCTATCCACACCCAGGGACATACCGTCAACAACCCGCTCCTCCATGAGCAGATGCCGATCAATCCCCTGTGGATCAACGCCCGCGCCGCTGCCAAACTGGGGATAAGCGATGGCGATACGGTGGTGGTATCGCAAAGAGATTATTCGGAAACGACGGTCGCTAAAGTCACCGATCTGATCCACCCCGAGGCGGTATTCATCATCCACGGCTTTGGCCATCGACTGCCGATTGAGAGCCGCGCCTTCGGCAAGGGTATCGCCGACCAGAATTTCATGCGCGGCGGCCTGGACAAATGGGACCGGGCCGGCGGCGCCATCGCCTACCAGGAACACTTCGTCTCGGTTCGCAAGGCATAAGACGCGAACCACCGCAGCAAATGCTGCCGGGAAGGCAATGAACAAGGCCTTCCCGGCATCGCCTCCGAAAAAACGGATAGACCCTCAAATCCGCCATGCACTGCAGGCCCAAAGGATGTCACCGGGCTTATCAGCAAAACCAAACCCGGTCGACTGGGAAGAATTCGCAGTGGAGAGTTGCTAGAGACCGGGACAATGCGGTATGCTAGGGGCTAACCTGCCAACCAGTGCTCTGCACGTAGCGAGATGCTGGCAGATACGACCCCAATTCCCGAAGTACTCTCCCCGTTGTACCATGCTTCCCGGAAGGTATCGCCATGACAACTCTCTCACACTCCGGCAACACTGCACCCCGCAAACTGGTGATGGTCGTCGATGACGAACCGGATATGCTCTCCATGCTGCGCCTGATCCTCGAAAAAAAATGCGCCTGCAATGTCATCACCGCTTCTTCTGGCCTCAAGGCGCTCGAACTGCTTGGTGATTGTAAGCCCGATGTGATTATTACCGACATCAAAATGCCCGACCTCGACGGCCTGCAGTTACTCAACAAGATACAGGCCTATGACCAAACGATTTCCGTCATCATCATGACCGGCTACGGCACAATCGATATGGCGGTGCAGGCACTGAAGGACGGGGCCTATGATTTTCTCCAGAAGCCCTTCGACAGGGATCATATCGTCCTGACAGTACGCAACTGTCTGGAACGTACGACACTTCTGCGCACCAATCGCCAACTGACCGAAAAACTCAACGACCTGGCGCTGCCGGAAGGATTTATCGGCCAAAGTGCGGCGCAGAAACGGGTACTTGACCTGTTGGCAAGAATCGCCGACACCGATGCCACCGTCCTTATTCGCGGAGAAAGCGGCACCGGCAAGGAGCTGGCGGCCCGGGCCCTCCACAATCTCAGCGGGCGACGCGCCCAGCGAATGATCGTCGTCAACTGTCCGGCCCTTCCGGAAAATGTCCTGGAAAGCGAGCTGTTCGGCTACAGCAAGGGCGCCTTCACCGGGGCTATGCAGGAGAAAAAAGGACTCTTTCTTGAAGCACACGGCTCAACGCTGCTTCTCGACGAGATAGCCGACATCCCCGTCCAGGTGCAGACGAAGCTCCTCCGGGTCCTGCAGGAAAAGGAGATCCAGCCGCTCGGACAGAACAAAACAATCAAGGTTGATGTCCGGGTGGTGGCCTCCACCAACCAGAATCTTGAGGAAAAGATCCGCACCGGTGAGTTCCGCGCCGATCTCTTTTACCGCCTGAATGTGGTAAGCGTGGTCATGCCGAACCTCCTGGAGATGCGGGAGGACGTGCTGCTCCTGGTGCACCATTTCCTTGCCCTCTACAAACGACAGTATCACCGGGAGGAACTGGTGGTCACCCCTGAGGTTCTCCGCCATCTGTACCAGCGACCATGGCCGGGCAATGTTCGGGAATTGCAAAATACCATCAAGAGCCTTGTCCTGTCGGCGGCCGGAGGAACTGTGTCCCTCGCCGACCTCGGCCTGCCCGAAGACAACGAAACAGCGCGGCCATGTGCTGATAGCTTCGAGGAACTGTACACCCTGCCCTACAATCAGGCCAAGTCGATACTTGTCAGTCGATTTTCCGAGGGCTACCTGCGCAACATCCTGGTCAGAAACCACGGCAACGTCACCAACGCCGCCGCTGATTGCGGTCTTGAAAGACAAGCCCTGCAACGGATCATGCGCCGCTACGGCATTATCTCCATCGATTTCAAACAGAAATAGCCGGCTCTCGAAGATCAGGATCAATCTTCACTTTCTTCCTTTTTTTGTTAAATAAAGAGAGACATTGTCAATTCAATCCCTATTGTGTTGAATGCATCACCAATCCACTAACCTTGGAGATAACAATGAAACTGAATTTGTATGAAGGCGAAAACGTTCGGCATAAGGCAAAAGCAGAATGGGGGATAGGAAAAATTATTGAGGTTAATAGCTGTGGGACAATAAAAGTTATTTTTGAAGGAGTTAAAGAGGTATCAATTGCCCAGGGTTCGAAATTTCTTGTGAAAGTTGACAAGAGCAAGAATTAGAACAATGACCCCAGGATATCAGTCGTACAAAAAGAAAACAAGAGCTGCAACCAAACGTTAATAAAACCCGTCTCAAATCACTTTGCACTGTTCCAAACGTTCCGGCAGATCTGCTGCTGATTTGACATCTTGTAGGAGTCTCTCAATGCAAATATCAAAAGAAGTGCTCAAAATGGCCATTCTCGAAAAAGCGGAGACTTCACCAAAGTCACAGCTGTACATCAAAGCTTTCTGGCGAGGATGAAACCTAATGAGAAGGACTGTTCATCAATGGAGAGATTGGCTCCTCGAATATGTCGGCGATGACAAATATGAATTGATCCAAAAAGACAATCTTTCAGTTTTTCGCACCATTATGGCCAAAAATGCCATGGATGCCGAAAATGAATGTCAATTGATCATTAAAAGCGCAAAAGAAAAGGGAGAATAATCTCCCTTCGATGTCCCTTCCATGAATATTCTTAATCTTTCTGTTTCTGATCAAGGGTGTTCCTGAGCTTAGACGCCACATCCTTAAGAGTGAAGGGTTTCTGGATAAAGTGTACTCCCTCATCCAACACCCCGTGATGGGAAATGACATTGGCGGTATAACCCGACATGAACAGAACTCCGATTCCGGGATTGGTCTTTAGGATATGCCTTTCAAGTTCCCGGCCATTCATCTCCGGCAGCACCACATCGGTCATCAGCAGATCGATTTTGCCTGCATGCGCATTAGCCAGGTGGATGGCCTCGGCCGGTGTACCGGCAGCCAGGACCTTGTAACCCAGATCACGAAGCATTGTTGTGTTAATCGCCAGCAGGTCTGCCTCATCTTCAACGACTAAAACCGTCTCGTTATTCATTCTTGACAGGGTTTCAACCTCAATTTTTCCGTCCTTGATGGTTGAACCGGCATAACGAGGAAAATAAATTTTGAAGGTCGTCCCCTGGCCCGGTTCGCTGTAGACATTTATAAAGCCGTCATTCTGTTTGACGATGCCATAAACTGTCGCAAGTCCAAGGCCCGTGCCTTTTCCTAAGTCCTTGGTGGTAAAGAACGGCTCAAAGATTTTGCTCCGAGTCTCCTTGTCCATGCCGCAACCATTGTCACTGACACTGAGCACGGCATAATCTCCGGGCGTAAAAAAGGCGTTTGCAGCACAGTAAGCATCATCGAGAATCATTTTTTCCGTCTCGATACTTATCCTACCGACTCGGCAAATGGCATCCCGGGCATTGACACAGAGATTCATCAACAGCTGATCGAACTGACTGGGGTCGACCTTCACCGGATACGCCTCAGCCCCCGGCAGCCAATCCAACTCGATATTTTCACCAATAAGCAGTCGCAGCATCTGCAGGGTCGCAGTCACCGATTTGTTCAAATCAAGCATCTTCGGAGCAATAGCCTGGCGACGGGCGAAGGCGAGCAGTTGCTGTGTGAGTTTGGCCGAGCGTTCGGCCGCTTTGTGTATTTCGCGAAGATGCCCATGGAGCGGATGATTTTCATCTGCCTTGAGCATGGCAAGATCGGCATGCCCGAGTATAACCCCGAGCATGTTGTTATAATCATGTGCCACCCCGCCGGCCAGCCTCCCCACCGATTCAAGTTTGTGCGATTGCAACAACTGCATCTGCAATTTTTCCCTTTCCTCTTCGCCCTTTTGTCGTTCGGCAATCTCCTTCAACAGTTCAGCATTTGCCCGCTCAAGTTCGCTGATGCGCTGCTGCAATTCGGGATAATAACTTTTCCGTATAGATCTCTCGCCCAGGCCAATAATGCTGTCTCTGAGTTCTGCCCTGGCAATTTCATCCTCAGAGGGATTCTTCATATACAGCCTCAATATCGCGGATATTCGGCATCCGGGGATTGGTTACCATGCAGGGGTCCTTGAGCGCGTTGCGTGCAAGTTCGGGTATATCTGCGGCCGTAACCCCTCTTTCTCCCAGAGTACTGTGGATCCCGACCAGTTCTTTCAAACTCCTGATCCTTCTCAGCACCGCGGCTTCAGCCTCCCCGGCGGGGCAATTATGCAAATCAAGTCCAAGGGCTTCGCCAATTTTGCAGTAACGAACGGAAGCCTCCGGAAAGTTATAGGCTATTACCGGTCCAAGGAGAATGGCATTGCATTCGCCGTGTGCCAGATCGAGAAGACCGCCGAGACTGTGTGCCATGGCATGCACTGCCCCAAGGCTTGCATTGGAAAAGGCCAAGCCGGCCTCAAGACTGCCAAGCATCACCCAACCGCGTAATTCAAGATCGTCGGGGCGCTCCATTACTGCCGGCAGGTTGGTGCTGATAAGTCGTATGGCCTCCAGGGCATGGAGATCGAGGAGCGGAGAATTGGCCGTTGAAACATAGGCTTCGATGGCGTGGACCAGGGCATCCATGCCGGTACAGGCGGTGAGATACGCGTCCATAGTCAGGGTTGCGGCCGGATCGATCAGGGCCACATCGGGAACCATTGTTTTACTGATAATTGCGATTTTGCAATAGCGCTGACGGTCGGAGATGATGGCAAACTGCGAGACATCGGCGGATGTTCCGGCCGTAGTCGGGATGCAGATCAGAGGCGGTCCGGGTATTGGAACCTTATCAATCCCTTCGAACTGGATAATGTTGCTACGATTAGTCGAGACAATGCCAATACCTTTAGCACAGTCCATGACACTCCCGCCACCGACGGCAACGATCACATCACAGTGATTGTCGGCATAGAATTCGGCCCCGATCATGACCTCTTCTGCCCGTGGGTTTTGTGAAATCGCCGAGAAGAGCCGGCAGTCAAGTCCCTCTTCCGCAAGGTTGGCAAGCACTTTTGCGCAACACCCCACAGCAATGACCCCCTGGTCGGCGACAACCATGACTCGTTTGCCACCGAAATTACGGGCATATCTGCCGGTCAGATCGAGAGCCCCGGCACCGAAGACAAATTCCGGAGCAACAAATTTTCGCAATTCAAGCATATCCGGCACCCTTAACTGTGAGCCAACATTTCTCAAGCCTTTTGTCGTTGATTAAAAAATTCTCTTTCCTTACTCAATTGCTCTCAATCCATTATCAGGATTTGCCAATGTCTTGTCAATCTCCATTCACAAAGCGGGGAAATAATCCATGCAAGAAATTTCCAAGGCAGCTATGAGAAAACCGCTATTATCAAGATAGATTGGATAACAGACGGTAATTCGTGTTACAATCTCTCGGGTGGGAAAAAAATCATATTCACAGGGAGCCGTAAAAATGCGAAAAATAACCTCGATGACCATGTTGGTCTCATTTGTCTTGCTGATATTAAATTCGATTGTTCTCTATATCGTGCCTGAAGGGCGGGTCGCCTACTGGGCCGACTGGCGTTTCTGGGGACTGACCAAGACCGAGTGGGGTGATCAGCATGTGACAATCGGCTTTCTTTTCCTGCTGGCCGGTTTTCTCCATCTTTTCTATAACTGGGCGGCGGTAAAAAGTTATTTGAAAAACAGGGCTAAGGAAATCAAGATCTTCACAATGCCGTTTAACATCGGTCTGCTGCTTACCGCGCTGGTTGCCGGTATGACCTATTTCCACGTTCCGCCCGTTTCCCTTGTGCTCCAATTGGGAAGCCATTTCAAAGTGGCGGGCGCCGAAAAATACGGGGAACCTCCCTACGGCCATGCCGAACGTTCGTCGCTGAAGATGTTTAGTCAAAAGGAAGGAATCGATCTTGAAAAGGCCCTGACACTCCTTAAGCAACAGGGACTGCAGGTTTCCAAGGACGAGGAAACCCTTCTTGCCATTGCCAAGAATAATAATTTGACACCCCAGCAGGTTTTCAAGGTCATCCAACCAGCGAAAAAGAATGTGGTGGTTGCAGCAAAGGACAAGAACGCGGCGCCAACCTTTCCCGATATGCCAACACCGGGATTTGGCAGGAAAACCCTCGAAAATATTTGTGCAGAGTTGCAAATTGACTATGTCGCTGTCGTAAAAGGCTTACAGGCTAAGGGCTTGAGGATCGAGGATGGAAAAACCGTCCATGAAATCGCCACAGCCAACGGCAAAGAGCCGATGGCAATCTTCGAGGCGATTCGTGCCGTTGTCCTTAGGGAATAACAGGAGGTTGCCGGTTGCCGGGTCTTTCACCTTCAGGCCGACCGCGAGCGGAGTGTGCGCCAATCGTCTTCAGACATTTTGTCATACAGCTTTGGCAAGGCAACCTTCTCCTCTATTGATATTTCCAGAAAATTATTCCAGGGCTGTAACCGCCCCAACAAGAGGGAGAACGTATCAGTGGCCCTTTCACTCAACAAAGCAAAACTCAACAATCTTGCCGGCGACATCTGGAAATCCGCCGAGCGCCTGCGCGGCAAGTTCAAGGCCTACGAATACCAAGGCGTCATTCTGCCGATCATCGTCATCCGGCGGCTGGAGTGTGTGCTGCTGGCCTGGCACGAGGCGAAGAGCGCCGAGGTTTTGGCCAGGCGGCCCAAGCTCTCCGAGGAGGAACTTGCGCAACTGGTCAAAGAACTGGAAGTGAATCCCCGACAATCACCGTTCTCGAACACCACCACCTGGACGCTGCGCCGGGTCTATGAGGAAGATCATACCCTGCTGGAGGCGAACTTTCGCGCCTATATCAACGGCTTCTCGAAAAACGTCGACGACATCATCGAGCACTTTAACTACCGCAATACCATTACCACGATGGTGAAAAACAACCGCCTCGCCCCGATCCTCAGTCAATATAAGGATCTGGAACTTGGCCCGGAGCAGCTCTCCGGTCTTGAGATGGGCTATATCTATGAGGAACTGCTGCGACGCTTCTCGGAACAAAGCGGCGAGGAGGCCGGAGAGCACTTTACCCCGCGCGAGGTCATCCGGCTGATGGTCGAGCTGCTGGAAATCCCCATCCCCAACCGGCACCTCTCCATCTATGACCCGGCTTGCGGCACCGGCGGCATGTTGTCGGTGGCCAAGGAACACCTGCTCGACCGGGCCGCCACCGCCGATGAGCGGGAAAGTGTTGAGAAGTTCGTCACCGTCCACGGCCAGGAGCTGTCGCCCACCAACTACGCCATCTGCCAGGCCGACCTGCTGATCAAGAACGATAAGCAAGCCAAGGTCTTCCTCGGTAATTCGCTTATCCCCCACGACCTGACGAGCCGCGAACCGGGGCGACCAGTTGGCGGGAAAAGATGATCATTTCGACTTCATGCTCAGCAATCCACCCTTCGGCGTCACCTGGGGCGGCAAGGACGGCTACGAAAAAGAGGCCCGCAAGATGGTGAAAAGCCGCTACCAGGCGGGCATGCCGCGCGTCAACGACGGCGCCCTGCTATTTTTGCAAACCATGCTGGCCAAGATGCAGCCGCCTGCGAGGGGCGGCAGCCGCATCGCCATCATCTTCAACGGTTCGCCGCTTTCCAACGGCGATTGCGGCTCGGGTGAAAGTGAGATCCGCCGCTGGATTCTCGAAAATGACTGGCTCGACGCCATCGTCATGCTGCCCGACCAAATGTTCTACAACACCGGTATTTTTACCTATATCTGGCTGCTGCGCAACAATAAGCCCGCCGACCATCGTGGGCGGGTCATGCTTATCGATGGCCGCAAGCAGTTTGAGAAGGAACCGAAATCCTTTGGCAACAAGCGTAACCGCATGACCGACGTACATCGACAATGGATCGAGGAGCGTTACCGGCAGGGCTGGGAGCTTGGCTTTGACGACGAACATGTCAAGGTTTTCCGCGACAAGGATTTCGCCTTTCATAAAGTCAAGGTGGTGTTCTGGCAGACCGACGAACATGACCAGCCAGCCATCGTCACCGAGCCTTTCGACAAGGCGTTCACCGCCGCCAATCTTGCCAAGGAGCAGCTCGGTTATGAGATTCTGCCGAATAAATACTTCTATCGCTATCAGCCGCCTACGCCCGCGAAAGACTTGCTGGCGGAATTTTGGCGATTGGAAAAAGAGGCGGAGAAGATGCTGGAAGGCTTGACGAAATGAGTATGTCTCCTCAGAACTGGCCCCAAGAGGCTCTTAAACGTCGCGTTCGCCTTGCCTACGGCGATTCCCTCGCATCTGAGAACCGTAACGATGGCAATGTCCCCGTTTTCGGTTCAAATGGCGTGGTGGGCACTCATGATCGTTCAATTACCAGTGCACCGGCTATTGTAATTGGCAGGAAGGGTTCTTCTGGAAGAATTACCTGGAGCGACACATCATGTTTCCCAATTGACACGACCTACTTCGTTGATCAAAAACAAACACGCGAAAACATGCGATGGCTATTTTATGCTTTGCAAATTCTCGAATTGGATAAAATCAATTTCGATAGCGCTGTTCCAGGGTTAAGTAGAGAGTTAGCCTATTCGTTGCCATTGATTTTCCCACCCTTACCGGACCAACAGCGCATCGCAGCGTATTTGGATTTGAGTTGTGCGGCGATTGATGCGGCATTAACCGCCAAATGCCGCCAACTCGAAACCCTTTGCGCCCTCTGGAAGTCTACCATAAAGCAGGCGGTCACGATGGGGCTGGACCCTTTGGTGAAAAAACAGCGCACGGATGTGGAATGGATCCCTGAAATGTCGAAGCACTGGCGCTTGGTGCGACTCAAAGACGTAATGGAGTTCTTCAACACCGTCCGCGTCCCTTTGAGTGCCGCCGAGCGTGGAGTAATGACCGAGAGAACCTACGACTACTATGGCGCGTCAGGGGTGATTGACCAGGTCGAAGCCTATCTGTTCGACGGCACTTATATTCTCATCGCCGAAGATGGCGCAAATCTCCTGACGCGCTCCAAACCGTTGGCGTTTTTGGCGACCGGGAAAGCGAAGAGATTGAAGGTGGAAGAGGACTAACCATGGCCAGGCAGAAAAAACCGCCGGAACTGACCTTGCAACAGCATATCGCCGACTACCTTGTCCGTGTTCACGGCTACGGCGTGCTCACCCAGGCCGACACGCTGACAAAACTCACCGAGGCCTACAGCACCGATGCCCGGGACGAGGTGTTCAAGGCCCTCCGCAAGGAACTGGCGCATACGCCTTTATGGCTGCTGCTGCGCCACGGGCTGAAGGTGCGCGGCCTGGAGTTGCGGTTATTCTACCCCAAGCCCCGCTCCGCCGAAAGCGCCGCAGCCACAAAACACCGTGAGAATTGCATAGTCTTTCGGCCGCATTTCTACTTTGGCGTAACCAACCAGGAGATTGATTTCGTTATCTTCCTGAACGGCCTGCCGATTGTGGCGCTGGAATTAAAGCACGAGAAGAACCAGAACGTGCACGACGCGGTGGCGCAGTTTGTCTTCGTCAAATACCGAGAAGGCACACCCTTCGAACCGGAAGAGCCGGGCCAGGAGCTTTGCCCGAAACGCCAGGCCGAAATTCTGGCTGTGGGGGTGTTCACGCAAAAAGATGCCGTTGAACTCACCAAGCTACTGGCGACCGGCACCGATGCCCAAGTCCAGTACTCGGTCGGCGCCCTGCGCAGCCGCTTTCAGGCCAGGCTCACCACTCTTGAAGAGCGCAAGACATTTGTTTATTTGCTGGCCCGCTTCGTCAGGTGTTTCACTTTCTTTCCTGCTTTTTCACCTATGCGCCGGAGATCAGCCAACTCGCCATTTTTGCCGAATATGTCGGACCACAGCTGATCAAGTCCGGCAGTGTATCCGAACTGATGCAGCAAATTCATTTTCAACAAAACAGCATACTTCAGTTTTCTGGAAGAGGGTCGCTTATAGAGAGCTGATTCCTCACAAATAAATAAGGGTAATTACCATGCATTCAAAGCTTCCGAATTCGAAAAATGCCATCTCGGCGATGGCAATTGGGCTGCTTCTCGCCCTGCCGTTTTTGCTATCATGTTCGCCTGCAAAAGAGCGGATATTCAAGGCGACACGCACCTCAATGTACACTGTCGTCAGCGTTTCGGTGGTCTCGCGCACGGAAGATCAGGCGATGAAGGCGATAAATGCGGCGTACGTTGAACTCGACCGGCTGGCAGGCCTTTTGAATTTTTATTCGGATGCCAGCGAGATATCGATGATCAATAGACAGGCAGGTGACAAACCGGCCAAGGTGTCGAGAGATACCCTCGATATACTGGAGAAGGCGGTTTACGTGTCGGAGATGACCGAAGGGGCGTTTGATGTCACTGTCGGACCCCTGGTAAAACTTTGGGATCTCAAAAACGAGGTCATCCCGGATAAGCAGTCGATCGAGGAGAAAATGCGGATAGTCGGGTATAAAAACATCGTCATCGACAAGACTGCTTCGACCGTATTCATAACGCAAAAAGGCAGCCAAATCGACCTTGGCGGTATTATCAAAGGTTACGCCGTGGATAAAGTTGTGGAGGTGCTGCATCAAAACGGCATCACCTCGGGACTGGTAGCGGTCGGTGGGGAAATCAGATCTCTCGGAAAAAAGCCTGATGGCGCAACATGGGTAGTCGGGGTGCAGAACCCGAGGCAGAAAGGTGCCGACGATGGTGTCGTCGCAAGCCTTGAACTCACCGACAAGGCCCTCTCAACCTCGGGCGATTACATTAGATATTTCGAAAAAGACGGGGTGCGCTATCATCATCTTCTCGACCCGAAGACAGGCTTTCCTTCACGGCAATGCGGAAGCGCCACAATAGTAGCAGATGACAATACAACCACCGATGGCTTTTCCAAATTATTCATACTCGGACCTGAGAAGGGGTTGGCCGTTGCAAAAAAACTTGGATTCGATATCCTGTACATCGATTGCAAGGGCGGGGTCATTATGTCGGATGGACTGAAAAACAAAATCAAATTGCTCGATCAGAAACAAGGAGATGCTTAAGTAACTCCGTTGAGAGTGACCGAGACATCTGCCATCTCACCCCGATAAACGGGATAAGGCACTTAGCCCAACTTTTCGACGGATTTTATATATGTCGATCAATCGATGCATTGCTCTGCACATGCGTCCCGAACGCAGCCGCGCAGCCAACGATGCGCAAGATCGGCATCCAGCCTCGGGTGCCAAAGCATTGAAACCGTGAACTCCGGCGTGGCGACCGGAAGGGGGAAACTATACATTCCGGCACGCAGGTTTCCGGTGTGCCGTTCCGGAACACTGGCTATCAGGTCCGAGGCCCGAGCGAGAGCCAGCGCGGTCGCGAAGCCACCGATGATCGCGACGACGATGTCCCGTCGCACCCCGAACAGCTCCAAGGCTTCATCGATCGGTTCCTTGTCGAGACCGCCCCGTGAGACGCAGATGTGCCTTCCACTCGCATAACGAGCGGCAGTGATCTCGCCCCGAGTCAGCGGGTGGTCGATTCGCACGACGCCAATGAAACGATCGTGGAACAGTGCCTGCGCACGCACTTCCGGACTCGTCGTCTTCTCCACAACGCCGGTTTCCAGATCAACGGTCCCGTCGCGAAGTGGTGTACTGTCTTTGTTTGGCTTCTGCACGAAGCGCAACCGCACACCGGGAGCCTCCTCGCCGATTCGAGCAATAAGGTCCGCTCCAAAGTTTTCCACAAAACCTTCGCTGGTTCGCAGCGTGAACGTTCGGACGAGCTGTTTGCGATTGAGCTTCTCGGCAGGACGGAGAACCGCTTGTCCGTCCTGCACCAGTTGCCTGACTCGTTCGCGAAGTTCGAGCGCTCGCGGTGTGGGAGCCAGACCTCGTCCGGCTCTGACCAAAAGCGGATCGCCCGTCGTCTCACGCAATCGCGCCAGCGCCCGGCTCATCGCCGACGGGCTCAGCTGCAACCGTTGGGCTGCACGGGCAACACTACCTTCCGCGAGCAGCACATCAAGGGTGACAAGCAAGTTGAAATCGGGATTCGACATGCATCCACTATAGCACAATTTTATAGGTGGCGTCAAACGCATCGATAAAGTGCAAAGCGTGCGTATTCCGCCGCGTCAAACAAAAGACTATACTCTGTTTCAGACAGCTTTGTTGCGGGAGTCGCGGGAAAACGAAGTTCAATAGAAAACGGAGTTCATGATGAAACCACTTATTACACAACGAGATACACAACGAGACGGGACAGTAGCTGGAAGTACGGAACGGACATCTTCGGCTCGGTGGGCACTCGTCAGCCTTTCGTTATCCATGTTGCTGTCTTCACTTGACACCAGCATCGCCAATGTTGCCTTGCCGACACTGGCACAGGCGTTCACTGCATCTTTCCAGGAAGTCCAGTGGGTAGTCCTCGCGTATCTCCTCGTCATCACCACCCTGATTGTCAGCGTTGGGCGGCTCGGAGATATCATCGGCCGCCGCCGGCTGCTACTCGCCGGAATCTTCCTGTTCACGCTGGCCTCGGTACTGTGCGGTGTCGCCCCCACGCTTTGGTTGCTGATTGCCGCCCGGGCGGCGCAGGGCCTCGGAGGGGCGATCATGATGGCCCTTACCATGGCGATGGTCAGCGAGACGGTTCCGAAGGCAAAGACCGGCAGCGCCATGGGGCTACTCGGAACGATGTCGGCGATTGGCACCGCTCTCGGTCCATCGCTCGGCGGCGTTCTGATCGCAGGAATTGGTTGGCGGGCAATCTTTCTCGTCAACGTACCACTGGGTTTCCTGACTTTTCTTCTCGCGTATCACTCCCTGCCCGTTGATCGCCGGGAGCCGAAGACTGATTGGCCCGAATTCGACAAGGTGGGCACGCTGCTGCTTGCTCTGACCCTCGGGGCTTATGCACTCGCCGTAACGATTGGCCGAGGCAGTTTCGGATCGCTAAACATCGCTCTGCTTTTGGCTGCTGCCTTCGGAGCCGGTCTCTTCGTGCTTACCGAGGCGAGGACAGCATCTCCTTTGATCCGCCTGGCTATGTTCCGCGATCCAGTACTGAGCGCGAGTCTCACCATGAGTGCGCTCGTCGCGACGGTGGTGACAACAACGCTGGTGGTCGGGCCGTTCTACCTCTCTCTTGCGCTCGGGCTCGATGCTGCTATGGTTGGACTGGTCTTGTCGGTCGGTCCGCTTGTCGCCGCCCTGGCTGCTGCGCCGGCTGGTCACTTTTCGGACCGTTTTGGCACACAACGTATGGCCATCATTGGGCTCATCGGAATGGCGGCCGGTTCCTCTCTTCTATCCATCATGCCTGAGTCGCTCGGCATCTCCGCCTACATCGTCCCCATCGTCGTCATCACAGGCGGTTATGCGCTGTTCCAGACGGCCAACAACACCGCCATCATGACGGATATCCTCCCGGACCAGCGGGGGGTTACTTCCGGCATGCTCAACCTCTCGCGCAATCTCGGGCGCATCACCGGTGCATCCGTCATGGGCGCTGTGTTCGCCCTTGCATCGGCGACAAGCAACATCATAACGGCGCGTCCCGAGGCCGTTGCCACCGGTATGCGGATCACCTTCGCCGTTGCGACAATTCTCATCGCTGTCGCACTGCTGATCGCAGTTGCAAGCCGTGCTCCGGCAATACGCACTTCATCTCCTAGGGACGTGTCATGATCCTATTCGACATGACCGCAGAGTCTTCACACTTAGAGCATCATTCTTCGTAGTTGTGCATCATGCACCTTGCCGATTGTCACTACCGCCAGGATCGCCCCGAGCAGCGCCATCCCCATATCTGATTGGCTATCCCAAATATAGCCCTGGGTTCCCAAGAAAGCCTCGGCACCCTCACCGGTGGCAACCGCCACCCACCATTCGATGAGTTCGTAGAAGGCGCTCAAGGCCAGGCACAAACAGACGACGAGAAAGTTCAGCCAGCCCCGGCCGTTGACGACACTTCTGCGGATCATGATTTCCCGGGCGATCAGGGCCGGGACAAAACCTTGGACAAAGTGGCCGACCTTGTCAAAATTGTTGCGCTCCGACCCCATCAATGTTTTCAGAGAGTCAAACAAAGGAACCTCAGCGTAGGTGTAATGGCCGCCGACCATAAGGATGATGCAGTGGAGAAGAATCAGCCAGTACAGCAGAGTGGTGAGGCGAAAGGACCGATAGGTCAGCGCCAGAACGACAACGCCTATAAGCGCCGGGACCACCTCAAGAAACCAGGTGAACTGATCCTTGGGCGCCATGCCGGACCAGATAAGCACCGAGGCATACAGAACAATCCAGAAATATTGCACAATCTTCCTCCAGATAGGTGATGGAACATAACCGACATCCGCCCGATCAGCGCGACACAGGTGTAACTGACCCTTTCCGCCTCCAGCCGTGTAAGCCCCAGACAAGCGACAACAAGCCTAAGGCGGTAAAGCCGGCCGAGGTCCAGGCGACCGCAGTGATCCCGCCTCTCTGCCATAACCAGCCGCCGAGGAGTACCCCGATCATCCGACCGACTCCGGAAGTAGCATAGAAACCGGCCATCATCGTCGCCCTGGCCTCGGGCAGCAGTTCAGTGCTCAGGGAAAAACTGGTGACGATGGTAAATTCAGAGGCTAAAAATACCAAGAACAGTCCACCCAGCGCCAGCGGCAGGGACCGGTCCATGAAGGGCAGCAACAGATAGGCGAGGCTTGTCAGGCAGAGCCCGAGGATCGTTGCCTTCTTGAGGCCCAGATGGTCGGCAAAAATCGCGGTCATCGATTCCCCGAGCAGCTCTGCTAAGCCGATCGCCACAGTGCTGAAGCCGAGGGTTACGATACTGGTCAGAAAGGCCTGTTCGAACCAGGCGCCGTAGACCACAAAAAGACTGTCATTGGCGATGCTTATCCAAAAGCCGAAAAGCAGCATGCCGACGGCCGGACGGATGCGAATAAGCTGCGGCAGGGAGGCAAAAACTGACGCCCGCCCCTGTGCCACGACCGGGCCGGGGCTGTCGGCCTGGATAACGCGGCCGATGGTCAGCCAGCTGATTCCGCCGAGGGCGGCCAAAATCCAAAACGAGCTGGTCAGGCCGAGATGCTCGATGATCAGGCCAAGGGCGGGAATGCCAAAGAGAGTGGAACCGGCCCAGGCCATTTCCACCGCCCCGATGACTCGGCCACGCCGCTCGAAAGGCACATGCGTGCCGATAAAGGCCTGAATCGCCGGATCAAAGACAATTTTCCCAAGACTTGCCAGCAACAGCCCGAGAAAGAGCCACCAATAGCCCTGGGCCAGACCACACAATAGCATGCCGACGGCGAGTAAGCCGAGACCTGCGCGCATCATCGCCCGGTAGCCGAAGCGGTCGGCCAGCGGTCCACTACAAAGACCGAGCAGAGAGGCTGCCTGACAGGTGGCAAGGATAGTGGTTATGGCCGCAAGGGATACATCCAGACTCCGACTGAAGGCCGGGGCAAACGGATAGACGAAGCGCCGGCCGGTATTGAGCAGCAGCCGAAAGCAGATCACCGCGATTATCTGGCGGATGAGCGTCTCTTGTTTTTCCTCACTGGATTTCTGACAACTGGTAATGCGCACGCCACCGCCTTTTCTTCACTCCGATAATGGGATTCTTTATAATTCCCGGTTGAAGATCACGGGCCTCCATCCTTCTTCGCTGAGAGGATATTTTTTCCCTATGTGGAACTGCCACCCTTACATCATGACCAAGGTATTTGTCTACAGCTACGCATTTAAAAAAATACATTGACCGTCATCGGCTGATCGGGCAGAAAGATCAAACCCAGCTCAGCCACCGGAATACTTTGCCGTTCGCACTAACTCGCCGGTGGCGGTGATTTCCAGATAGCCGAGGCGCAGCAAGAGAAGGGTGCCGGGGAAAATATCCTCGCCGAAGGGCTTACGAATCGCCCATTTGGCGCGAAACAGCGGGTCAGGCAGTTCATTCTTGTCACTGTCGCATTCAAGAATCATCGGCAGAAAACTCTGCTGCTCGAATTTTTTAATGATTTTCAGTTCCTGCTCGCTTCTCGCTATGGCGGTGTGCCGCAGCCAGTCCGGCAATTGCCCCGGCAGGTTGCGAAAATGCAGATAACTGCTGAGGAGGATGTCATTGCGGCCGCCCCATTCAGCGGCATTATGCAGATCTTCGACGGTTTCCGGCGAGAAAAAGAAACCCGAATCATTTTCCGTCAGATAGGGATAATGCGGAGCGAACAGATATTGGCGCAGACCCTGATCGAGCTGGTTCAACCCGAGGTGTTTGCCGGTCACCGCAAGGGTCCCTTCCCAAGCTCGGCGGATGGCCGAAGGATGATTGCCGGGATTGAGCGCCAGCGTAAGAACTGACATATCCTGCCGGGTAATTTTTCGTTCCCCTTCAATCACCTGCAACTTGGTCGGATCTTTGATTGCTGCGAGATCCTGAGTCTTCCTGAACTTCACCGCATTGCCACCGGCCCCGCCCTGGAGGTAGGCAAGCATGGCAAAGGATTCGCGCACCCGATCGTCGAGGTAGAAATCAAGAACCGGAGCTGTCGCTGTTTTGGCCTTTTGCAGTTGGTCTGCAGAATTTCCTCCTTGGGCCCAAACCTTCCCTGTACTATTTACGATCGGCACAATGCGACGGTGCATTTTTTCCAAGTACCATGCCGCTTTGTTCCCGGGGCTGTCGACAAAATCTCCAACAGGAAGACCGGAGAGCCGGCTCACCAGGGCGGCATCAATCGAGAGCAGCATTTGGACGACGACATTGCTCTCCCCCAGCACGGCTTTTACCTCGCGCAGTGTTGCCGCCAATTGGCCACTCGGCTGTTGCAGGCGATCGAGAATCATCATCTGACCGGGAATCAAGGTGCCGAGGGCGGCGCCAACACCTTCGCCGCCGGCAACCTTTACGACGGGGCCGAGCATCAATTTGCCGATCGGATTGTCCGCGGCAAAGCGGATAAATTGCTGCAACCAAACAATGGACAATCGTTCAGCGCCCCCGTCCTCGCCGGCCTGGGTGGGTAATAGGGCCAAAACCGCAAGTTTATTGAAGAGCAAGCCGTAATCCATCCCGGTTTTCGCGGTGCTCCCGGCCGTCGACTTGCTGCTGAAATCGGTCAGCAAACTGCTGCTGAGACCGCCATGCAGGGTCGCTCGGGTCTCTTGGTCGGGGAGATACTTCAAGGTTTGGACAATCTCCACGAGTTCGCCAAACGGTTCCGGCTGCGAATCGGCAACGGC
>JBBQVT010000028.1:0-34941 GCA_038211245.1 Desulfobulbales bacterium
AATTCATCTCATTGAGCAGATCAACAGCTGGATGGGAAAACAAATAAGAGGGAAAAACAGGATTTCAGAAAAAAAGAGATGGAGACGGTGGCTCAGTTTTCGTTAGCAGAGGTGGCTCAGTTTGAATTAGCGTTGAAGGGCGAAGGGAGCAATACCGAGGAGCCTTGTACGAGAAAAGCGCACGCAGGGATCTGAAAGGGGGCAGCTGGTAACTGGTCATCCTACCTCGATGCCTACATGATAAGAAATCAATAAGATGGTGTACTATGCCAGGAATATGCAGATTTTACGGAATAATAATTGCCATGTTTTTCGATGACCATAATCCTCCACATTTTCAGGCGAGGTATGGTAAAAATAAGATAACAATTGAAATAAATTCGTTTCGTCTTTTAGAAGGTGATTTCCCTCCAAGAGCACTTGGAATTGTAATCGAGTGGGCTGCTCAACATAAAGAAGAGTTGTTGAAAGATTGGGAGTTGGCCAAAAACAATCAACCAGTCAATAAAATTGCCCCTCTGCTATAAAAGGAGTTGGTTATGATACCTGATGTTACTCATGCTAAATATCTTAATGGCTATAAGCTAGAAATAACATTGGAAAATGGCAAATCCGGAATTGTAGATTTTTCCAGGTATCTCAAGCGCGGAGGTGTTTTTGAAAGATTCAGAGATATCGAATTTTTTAAGGATTTTTAGTTAACCATGAATTAGGGACTATAACATGGCAAAATGAAATAGATGTGGCACCAGAAACTCTTTACTCAGAAGCAACGATTAGCCCGCTTCCAGACTGGGTTGAACAATAGTAAAATATGGGCGAACAAAACATTCCAGCGGAAGCCGCAAACAGCGCGGCTTCCGCTGAACTCTGCGTTGAATGGTACCTCGACAAACGGAAGAAGGATAAAGCCTTCGGACGCTTCATCAAATCTGCCAAAAAGCATATGAAGGGCTGAAATGGGCAGGGAACAAATCAATACCCGGCCTCAAAACAGCATGGTTCAAAAGGGTGTTTATAACTTACCAAGGGTATCCATTGCATGAGCACAGTCGATACGGAAGTTGTCATAATCGGTGCGGGTTTGGGCGGTCTTACCAGCGCCATCCTGCTCGGCGAGATGGGTATCAAGGCAACCATCATCGAGCGTAGCCCCGTTCCCGGCGGGCTGTTGCGCAGTTATGCGCGGCAAGGCGTTGATTGTGCCGTCGGCCTGCACTATTTCGGCCCTGCAGGCAAAGGTGAGCTCCTTCGCCAGATGTTTGACATACTTGGGGTAACCGAAAGGCTCAAGCTTCGACGTTTGGGAACACAGGGGGTGCTCGAACGCTACATTTTTGACGACCTTACCTTTAATCTTCCAGCAACTCTGCCCGCATTTAAAGAGGAACTGCTGGCCCTGTTTCCAACTGAAAAGGAACCAATAGATTTCATTATCACCGCTCTGCAAACAATGTCGCAGGGGCTGCGCTTTGATGCCGGTGGCAGTTTGCAGTCCAGTCCTTTCTCTTTTGCAGGACTTGACCAGAGTATGGAGGAGTTTCTGGCCGCCTCCGGCTGCTCAAAAAAGCTCCACGATATCCTCAGTGTGCACGGGTTTTGGAGCGGTCTGCCGATGGATAAATGTCCGGCCTATCTTCTTCTCTATACGCTGGGTGCCCTTCTGTTGTCGGCATGGGAGCTTGGCTGCACCGGCAAGCAGATGGCCGATGGCTATGCCGAGCGTGCCCGGGAGTCAGGGGCGGACCTGATACTGGGCGATCCGGTGGAGCGTATTTTGGTCGAAGACGGCCGCGCCTGCGGCGTCCGACTGAAGTCCGGCCGCAGTTTTTCCTGCAAGAAAGTTCTTGCCGCCATTCACCCAAAGCTGGTGCTGCCCATGCTCCCTGATGAGGCGCTTCCGGCTGCGTATAAAGAGGGACTATTAAAGCTTAGGGAAACGGGCAGTACGGTCTGCGTGCATCTGCTGGTTGATGTGAAACAGCAGGAAGGCCGCGGCTATAATATGTTTCGCATTCATAAGATCGACGGCGTCAATATTGATGGAACATTTCTTCAGGTGCGGCCAAGCGAGCGGGCCGGCTATAATCTTCTGACAATCATCGGCGGCTCAAAATATTCGGACTGGAAGCAGTGGCATGAAACACATACAGGCAAGCGAGGCAAAGACTACCAACAGGTGAAGATGGAGGCTGCGCGGTCATTGATAGAGATCGCCGGCAGCGTACTTGGTCCCCTTGGCGATTACACGATTCTTGATATTTCAACGCCGTTGACGATGCGCGATTGGGCGGCAAGCCCGGAAGGGTCGATCTACGGTCTTATGCGGTCGGTAAACAATGATCTGCAATATGCCGTACTGACCCGCATGCCGCTCCGGGCTCTCTACCTTGTCGGCCAAAACGCCATTGCCCCGGGGCTTTTGGGTGTTACCTTGAGCGTCCTGCGCGGTGTGGGTGAAGTCGCCGGTCGTGCCAGGTTTCAGAAGTTTCTTGCAGCAAGGCTTGCGGAAAACAGGTAGTTGCCGTTCTACGTAGACACCGACACCGGTGGGTATCTTAGAAATTCATTTCTTGTTTTTAAGAATGAATTTGGTGAAGCTCCTTATCCCGTTCATCGGGTTGAGGGCAATCGCCCATGCAAGTTTGCCGACCCTCGGTTTTATTGATAAGCGCTTTCGTGCCGGTCATTTTGCGAGGTGCTTGGCAGGTTGGGAAGTGGTGCTTGGCTATCCCCGGCCGTTGCCGTCGAGGCCAGGGCGCGAGCCCGTTCCGGGGCTAGAAAATTCACAATCATCGCCGCTGTTTCTCGGGGTTTCTGCAATTCCAGATCATGGATTCCATCTTCAAAGGACACCAGGCTGACGTTGGGCAGATGGTTTTTGAAATAGTCGATATTGGTTTCCGTCATCTCGCGGAAGGAGGATTTGTCCCCCGAGAGATACAGGACAGGGGCCTTTATAACCTTGGCTTCTTCGCTGAAATCGTTTGTGGTTCGCAGGGCCCGAGCGAGGCTGAGCCATGTTTGGCGGGTGGCGGCGTCGGTGTAATGGGATATGATTTCTTTTACCCCAGCTTTGTTCTCGGCATCCATGGTGGGCCAGGCATAGCCCATGACATCCTTGGCGATGACCTCGTTGAGCAGTCCCGAGCGGATAAGACCGATGATTGCATCACCGATGATCGGCGTGTCGAGCCCCTGTTCCATGCGGTGGTAGGGGGACGGTTTCGGCATGATGACGGCACCTTCGATACAAACCACGGCAGTGACTCGGTCCGGGTATCGAGCAGCAATGTTCAGAGCGATCATGCCCCCGTATGAAACCCCGATGAGAGTGCAGTGCGGGATCTTCAGCTCATCCATCAGCTTGACGATCATATCGGCCTGTTCGGGGACGGTATAGCCAAAGTCTGCGGCCGGTGCGTCGGAGTCGCCTGTGCCGAAATTGTCCAGAGCGATCAGGCTGAAATGTGGGGCAAGTAACGGAAGCATAAGGGAAAAGCCGCGGTAAGTTCCGAACAGCCCGGGGATGAGGATAGCAGGAGGGCCTTCTCCTACCGCAACGTAATGGGCATTGTGTTTCTGGGCGGAGGTGAATCTGTCCATGCCAAATTCAGCGGGTGCCTTCGGTGCGCGCAGGGCGCCGCTGTTTTTGGCCACCTGGGGGGCGCAGGACGTGCACAGGAGGAGGAAGAAGAGCTGTGTGTGAAAGGCAATGGTCTTGATGGTCATATTCATGTATCGGCGATAATTGGGGTAATTCCCATGAAGTTTGGATGCATATCTGTGAATTGTAAGTCGCCTCTGTGGCATAGAAAGCGTCGGATGGCAAAAAGGCAGCAACCGACCTTTGATGGTACATACAATATTGGAAAAAGCCGAAGCAAGCAACAAAGAATCGAAGGTGAAAGGGGAAGATGGTGGAGAAAAACGGGAGGACAGACAATCTCTTGCCCCTTGACCTTAATTTTTCTCCGTTGTAGCATCATCCCGTGCTTTAAAGAGCACGTCTCCCAGTGCTCGGTGTCGCATCATTACATCACTTGGTGCCGGTATTGCGGATTGCAACCTTCT
Organism: Desulfobulbales bacterium; assembly: GCA_038211245.1. Classification (GTDB taxonomy): domain Bacteria; phylum Desulfobacterota; class Desulfobulbia; order Desulfobulbales; family Desulfocapsaceae; genus Desulforhopalus_A. The sequence goes on from JBBQVT010000028.1 coordinate 4,075, forward strand.
TCTGCGACGAAGAATACTCTTCCTATAAACATACGTTATTGCAAAGGAGTCTCTGATGAAAATCTTCCCTGTCCTGGTTCTTACCTTCCTATTGGTTTCGCTTTCTCAGGCATATGCTGTTGATTTCGCGCAGTACAAGGCAGGCGATCTGGATCAACTCCTGGCTGTTCCGAAGGTCAAGTCAGGAATAAAGATGGTGGTGCCGCAACAACTCCACTTTAGGGCAATCCTTGCCGCGCCGGTGCAAAACTGCAATACCGATATTCTCAAACGAACCATGGTCATGCAGGGCAATAAAAAAGAGGTCGTTGACAAGATGGCACTGAGCAAATGCTTAAATATCAAGTCGGCAAAAGGGGCATCGACCTCGGTGTTTATTGAGGACAATGTGGCTGAACGCCTGTCACGCGAGGCTAAGCCCGGGGAGGTTATCGAACTGTTTTGTGCGTATCTGTATATTGGTCCTGCCGGGCCGACGCTTCTGGTAAATGAATTTAAAAAGATCAAATAACCCCGGTGAACGGGATAAGTACCTTCACTAAATTCATTCTTAAAAACAATAAAAGAATTTCTAAGGGACTAAAGAGGCACATCCTCTTGGCCTTCGTCGTTTTCAGTCGACGGCCCGGTCGAACATCCGGACCAGCTGCTCGTCAGCCCAACTGTTCAAGTGCAGGTCTTTCAGGTAACCACAGTGGCCTCCATATTGTGTCCTGGTGAACATCAACCCTGCGGCTTGGCCAAGCAGATCAACATCGATTTTTTGGGTGATGGGGTCATCGTTGGAGGCGATGATATGGGTGGGGATCTGCATTTTAGCAAGCATCTCGCCGGTCAACCGGTAGGCCGACAGATACTCGTGGGTGCTATGGTAGTCGGTGTGTCGCGGCACGAAATAGTCGTGCATGGCGGTCAGTGAGCCGAGCTGCAGCAAGGTGTCGCCGTATCCCAAGTCCGGATAGAGGGTGAGCTTTTTTCGCAGTGACTTCTGCCACTTTTTCACGAAATAGCGGTGATAGAGGGGGAGGTTCTCCTGCAGATTGCGGGTCGCTTCAACGGGGTTTATCAGGGGGCAAATGACGGCAATGGTGTTCAACTTGATAGCCGCTGCCGGGGCCTGCAGTCCTATGCGAAGGGCAAAATTGCCGCCCAGGGAAAAACCCGTCAGAAAGGTTCGGTCGTGGCGGAAAAGGCGGTGGATTTCCGCGACTGCGTTGACCGCCTCGGCAAGCCTGGTTGAATTGAAGAGACCCCGGTTGAGATGGTGGCTGTTGCCGTGATCCCGCAAATTCAGGCGAAACACGTCGTATCCGTGGTGAAACAGCAGGGCTCCGGCGGAGAGGATATAGGCGGAGTCGATGCTGCCCTCCCAGCCATGGATGAGAGTGACAAGGCCTTGCCTGGGCCCAGTCTTGCCACTGAAGGCGCCAAGAAGGCGCACTCCATCGCCGCAGGACAGGATGTGTTCGCTGCTCTTGGCAAGCAACTCCGCAGCCCTTGCCCTGGCGAGCATCTTTCTCAGTTTCAGGCTCGTCAAGATGGTCTGGAGATGGGTGTTGCGGAGGATCAGTGGCGGGGTGAAGGTGGCATCCATGGCTTGCGTGTAAGGGAGAGGTTGGGGGTACGAGAAAAGTTCAGGGGACACTTATACCAGGATAATGGGCTTTTCGCACGGTCTGAAGCCTGAATTGCGGCGCAACCGGGGAGTGGGTTGCAGCTTTTCGCTGAATTGACTTTCCGGCGGCTTACCCTTAGATTCTTGAAGCGTGGGTCAGAGAGGTTTTCTCCGGCACACAGTTTTTTTCTCACTTTATGCCGCTGGGGCAATTATGAGCGCGACGATATATCTCTTCGCCGGCTGGCTGATCGACGGCAGCGGCGGTCCGGTCCAGGAAAAAGTATTGCTCAAAATCGTTGACGGCAGGTTTGCGGCGATTGAAAAATATCTCCCCGGAGACGGGCTCGATCTCCGACAAGTGACCGATTTTTCGCATTACACCGTCCTGCCGCCCCTGGTTGACAGCCATGTTCATCTGTTCATGTCCGGGGCAACCGATAAACGCACGCGGGAGCACCAGCTGATTGCCGACTATGCGGAGTTACGCCCGGTTATTGCCCGGCATCTGCATTACCTTTTTTCCCACGGGGTGCTCGCCGTGCGTGATGGCGGCGACAAAGGCGGCTATGCGCTCGCTTATAGGCAGACAAGGGAAATGCATCCGGAGGTGATTCTCAAGGTTGTCGGACGCGCCTGGCACAGAGCGGGCCGTTACGGCGGCCTGATCGGCAGATGTGTAGGCGATGGCGAGCATCTTGTCGACTCCTATGGCCTGGAGAAGGATGCTATTGATCAGGTGAAGCTGGTCAATTCAGGCTTCAACAGCCTGAAGGCCTTTGCTCAGGAAACCGAGCCGCAGTTCTCAACGGAGGAACTGGCTGAAGTTGTCACGGCAGCAGAAAAAACCGGGAGAAAGGTAATGGTGCATGCCAATGGCAACGAGCCGGTACGACGAGCCATTCTGGCCGGGTGCCACTCGATTGAGCATGGCTTTTTCATGGGCCGGGAAAACCTTGAACTGATGGCTGCGAAGGGGACTTACTGGGTGCCGACCGTTTTTACCATGAAGGCCTTTATCACAAATTTTGCCCATGCCGGTGTCCATGCCGACCTCAAAGTAATCGAAAAAAATCTGCACCATCAACTCGGGCAGCTGGCTTTGGCGCGGCAGCTTGGAGTGAATGTCGCCATGGGGACCGATGCCGGCAGCCTCGGGGTGCTGCACGGCGAGTCGATGGTCGAGGAAATGAAGCTCTTTCAGAAGGCCGGCTACAGTCTTGCCGAGACGGTCCGCTGCGCCACCAGCAACGGGGCACGGCTGCTCGACCTCGACGATTTCGGCCTGCTTGTCAAAGGCAAGGCGGCAACCTTTCTGGTGGCCAGGGGGGCTCCGTCACTCCTGCCGCGCAAACTTTCCTACCTTGAGGATATCTATATTAACGGGCAACCGAGCACGTTGTATCGTAAAAATCCCGTCAAAACTCTTCCTGCCAAGGACTGAGTCCGGTTTTCGGCTATCTTTTCAGTATCAGGTTCAAACTATCTTTTGGCGAACCGTGTTTTCCCCCTTCTCAGAACTTCTGCTTCACCTTTGCGAAAGTATTTAGCTCCTCCGTGGTTATCGGCGGCCAAAACGCATTGCATTTAAGGCATTAACATACAAAATTGTTATATAACTAAATCGTATATAACATAAATGTTGTAATAATGAATTGTTGTTTTCCTTGTTTTTGTCGATACATCTTTATAACATCAGGTAATTGTAAGGTTAATTAAAATTAATGCGAGCGTGGCATTTCTTTTGCTTTACTCCTTGCAAGGAAGCATGAGGTTGAGAATCTATCTTTCAAAATATGCACTCTGAAAAAACTAGGAGGGAAGGAGAATGAAACATCAACACCATTTTCAAAAGGAGTTGCCGAGGGGGGTACCGAATCATTCCTGTTTGGCGGGGAGGGTTGTTTTCCAGATTGAGAGTTCAGCGATGGCAAAAGGAGTTCGGGATGCGGGGAGATATTTGGAATTATTCTCATTAACGGGCACTTGGTCGGCGAACGCTCAACTATAATGCCGGCAGCCTACAACAATACAAAGTGTCTGATTGGAGGAATGAGCAATGAAATTTGTAACAGCAATAATTAAGCCATACAAACTGAACGATGTGCGGGAAGCCCTTACCGCCGTCGGTGTCACCGGTGTAACGGTTACTGAAGTAAAAGGCTTTGGTCGTCAAAAAGGCCATACCGAGATCTATCGCGGTGCGGAGTACGTCGTTGAATTTTTACCCAAATTGAAGATTGAAGCGGCCATCGCCGATGAGCTGCTCGACAAAACCATTGAGGCAATTAAAAAGGCGGCACAAACGGGCCAGATTGGTGATGGGAAAATCTTCGTCTTCGATCTTGAACATATAATGCGAATTCGTACCGGTGAAACCGGTAACGAAGCAATCTGACACCAGAGGGAGTGATTTCATGAAAAAGTTACCTGTCTTCGTTTTTGTCCTGTTTGTTATGCTGCTCATCGACAATCTTGCCGGTACAGCTTTTGCCGCCGATGGGCCGGTACCCAATAAAGGCGATACCGCCTGGATGATCGTCGCTACCGTACTGGTATCGCTGATGACCATCCCCGGATTGGCCCTGTTTTATGGCGGCCTGGTGCGTACCAAAAATATGCTTTCGCTGCTGATGCAGGTATTTACCGTATTCTCCCTGTGCATAGTTCTTTGGGTCATCTTCGGTTACAGCCTGGCCTTTACCGAAGGCAATGCCTTCTTCGGCGGCTTCAGTAGAATCTTTCTGAAAGGTATTACGGTTGACTCGGTTGCCGCGACCTTCAGTAAAGGGGTGGTGATTCCCGAATTGATCTATGTATTCTTTCAGGCAACCTTTGCCGCCATTACCCCGGCCCTGATTCTCGGGGCCTTTGCCGAGCGCATGAAATTCTCGGCGGTGCTGGCCTTTATCGCCCTGTGGTTCACCTTTGCCTACCTGCCGATCGCCCATATGGTGTGGTTTTGGGCGGGTCCTGATGCCTATACCGATGCCGACGCGGCCGTCAAAGCCGGGGCAACTGCCGGCTTTCTCTTTCAGAAAGGGGCGATTGACTTTGCCGGCGGTACCGTTGTCCATATCAACGCCGCCATCGCCGGTTTGATCGGTGCCTTTATGGTTGGAAAACGCGTTGGTTACGGAAAAGAATCCATGGCGCCACACAGTCTGACCATGACCATGATTGGTGCATCCCTTCTTTGGGTTGGTTGGTTCGGTTTTAATGCCGGTTCCAACCTTGAGGCAACCGGTATGGCTGCATTGGCCTTCGGCAACACCATGACCGCAACCGCCGCGGCAGCTCTTTCCTGGCTCTTTGCCGAGTGGATGCTCAAAGGTAAACCGTCAATGCTTGGTGCTGCATCGGGTGCTGTTGCCGGTCTTGTGGCTATTACCCCGGCTTGTGGTTTTGTGGGAATTGGTGGCGCCCTGGTGATGGGTCTTCTGGCCGGGGTGGTCTGTCTCTGGGGTGTGAACGGTCTGAAGCGCATGCTCGGTGCCGATGATGCCCTCGATGTCTTCGGTGTGCATGGAGTGGGTGGTATGCTCGGGGCACTGTTGACCGGTGTCTTCGCCAATCCCGATCTCGGCGGCGTCGGCGTGTATGATTATGTCGCCAACAAGGTTGCCGATTACTCAACGATCGACCAGGTTATAAGTCAGCTCTGGGCTATCGGCACGACTATTCTCTGGTCCGGATTGGTCTCCATTATCGCCTATAAACTGGTGGATATGGTTATCGGTCTGAGAGTGACGGAGGACGAGGAACGCCAAGGTCTGGATACTATCAGCCACGGTGAGTCGGCGTATAAATATTGAAAGTTTGAGCAAATAGCCTAAAGCGGGCTGACACCCGCAACCCAAGGTACTAAGAAAGCCCCTTTCCGGAACACATTCGGAAGGGGGCTTTTTTTGTTACGCGGTGAGCGGGTGGTGCGGTTCAGCCGACGCACTCGGCGATCATGGCCATACCCATGCCGCCGCCGATACACATACTGAATAGGCCATGTTGTTTACCTTGCCGCTGCATCATGTGCATGCCGGTTACCACCTGGCGGGCGCCGGTGCAGCCGATCGGATGGCCGATGGAGATGGCGCTGCCGACCTGGTTGGGCAGGTCGACGGCGATGTTCAGCTCGCGCATGCAGCCTATGGCCTGGGCGGCAAAGGCCTCATTGAGTTCGATCATATCGATGTCCTTCATGGTCATCCCGGTTTTTTGCAGGGTGGTGCGAATGGCCGGTACCGGCCCTAAACCCATATAGGCCGGATCAAGTCCACCGGAGGCAAAGCCCTTGATCTCAAGGATCGGTTTTAGCCCCAGTTCCTTGGCTTTCGATGCCGACATCAGCAGTACCGCCGCCGCTGCGTCGTTGATGCCGGAGGCGTTGCCGGCGGTGACCGAGCCGTCTTTGGTGAAGACCGGACGGAGTCGGCCCATTTTTTCCATATTTGTTTCCATCGGTCGTTCATCGGTATCAACAATCATTTCACCCTGCCGGGTTTTTATGATGATCGGCACGATTTCCTTCTTAAAGTGGCCTTCCAGAATGGCCCTGCGGGCGCGTTCGTGGCTGAGGACGCTCAGTTCGTCCTGCTCGCGGCGGCTGATACCGTATTTGGCGACGATATTCTCGGCGGTAATGCCCATATGGTAGCCATAAAAAATCTCATAGAGGCCGTCAAAAACCAGGAGGTCGGTAATATCACCTTTTCCGGTAACCTCCATGCGATAGCCCCATCGGGCTTTCGGCAGGGCCATCGGCACCATGGACATGTTTTCCATGCCGCCGGCGATGATCGCCTCGGCCTGTCCGGCCATGATGGCGGTGGCAGCCAAAGTTATGGCTTTGAGGCCGGACCCGCACACCTTGTTGATGGTGAAGGCCGCAGTTTCCTTGGGAATGCCGGCGCGGATCATCGCCTGCCGCGCCGGGTTTTGTCCTTGGCCGGTTTGCAGAACATTGCCCATAATGACTTCGTCGATGGTCAGGGGTATGGCACCCTGATCCCAGGTGGCGGCAGCGGTCTCAAGAGGAATCGGACCTTGATCCTTCAGTGTTTCGGGTATGCCTGCTTCCATCGCACTATTCAGTACCGGACGGATATTATTTCGTTTCAAAACCTCTTTGATGACTGCGGCACCCAGCTCTATCGCCGGAATATCCTTCAGTGCGCCACCGAAATTGCCGACGGCGGTGCGTGCTCCACTGACAATGACAACTCGTTCCATGATTTCCTCCTGAATATATAGATGACAGTTAACGTAAAATGAATAAATTTTCTATGTACCATATTACCGTATGATTCCGGCCAGGGGAAGGATATATTCTCGTGCGCGTTGTTGCTTCTGGTTCGTTTGAGTCATTTTAAAGAAACATGGCGGCAGATATTGACAGCTGTTTCGTGGCGGGCTAAGTCGTTGCCAAACTATGTTTACAAGCAATCCAGCCATCCGCTCGAATGGTAACCGTTCCGCCAAATTCGCTAATAGCCACCAGAAAGCAATAATGAGTCAATCATATGAAACGAAATTTCTGACCACAAAGGAGGTGGCAGCACTCCTCAAGGTCAATGAGAAGATGGTGTATTCCCTGGTTAATGAAAAGGGTTTGCCGGCGACTAAGATCACCGGCAAATGGATGTTTCCCCGCCGCTTGGTTGAGGAATGGCTGGAGATGAATGTCCTCAACTTCAACCGGAAAGGGGTCGAAAAAACAGCCGATTCCGGCAGGCTTTTGCTCGCTGGCAGCGACGATCTGCTTTTCGGCCAGACCCTGACCCTTTTCCACAAAAAGGCCCACGGCATTGTTGCCTTTTTTGCAAATCTCGGCAGCATGGGTGGGATTAAGTGTCTGCGCCGGGGCTTGTGCCATATTGGTGTTTGCCATCTGCTCCAGGATGATAACAACGAGTACAATTTTGATTTTGCCGAAAAGGAACTGGACCGTTTGCCGGTCTTTGTCAATTTCAGCAAACGCGAGCAGGGCATCCTGCTCCGAAAAGGCAACCCGAAAAACATCACATCCATCGCCGATCTCGCCCGACCCGGAGTGCGAATTGTCAATCGACCCGTGGGTACCGGAACTCGACTCTTGCTCGACTATGAGATAGCGAAATCGTCTGTTTCTTCCTCGGATATTGATGGTTATCAAATTGAAGTTTCACGGCATTTGGACGTGGGCTTGGCGATTCTTGCCGGTCTGGCCGATGCCGGTCCGGCAATTCGCCCGGTTGCCGGCCTCCTCGATCTTGATTTCCTGCCGCTCCGCTGGGAACGGTTTGATCTCTTGGTCGCACGGGAGCATTTTTTTGATCAAGGAGTGCAGCAGTTCTTGGGCCTGTTACACGATCCGGCCTTTCGCAAGCTGGCGGATTCATTTATCGGCTACGATCTTTCACTTTGCGGTACAATGGTTTATCCAGATATTTTAACCAATGGAGAATAACAACATGAAAAGAATGGTTTTGGCAGTGGCAGGGCTGTTTGCCCTGGTAGCGGGTTTTGCCGGCCCGGTTGCAGCGGATGAGAAAATATTAAAGATGTCGACCACCACCAGTACCGAATCATCCGGGCTTCTAGATGTGCTGCTTCCGGCCTTTGAAAAAGATGAGGGGATCAAGGTCAAGGTGATAGCCAAGGGAACCGGGGCGGCCATCCGTGACGGCATTGACGGTAACGTCGATGTGATTTTTGTGCATGCCATCGACCGGGAAAAGGAGTTTGTCGATAAAGGCTTCGGTACCAAGCGCTTTGCCGTGATGCATAATGATTTCATAATTATTGGTCCGGCCGCCGACCCCGCCGCTATCAAGGGTCTGAAGGATTCCGCCGAAGCCATGAAGAAGATCGCCGCTGTGCGGGCCCCGTTTATCTCCCGCGGCGATGACAGCGGGACCCACACCAAGGAACAGGAGATGTGGGCCGCCACCGGACTGCCGCTTGCCGACCATGGCCTGAAACTGACCAAGGATGGCAAAGAGACGACCGTTCCTGCGAAAAAACCGGCTGACTCCGACCTGTGGTACATCTCAATCGGCCAGGGCATGGGCAAGACCATCACCTATGCCGATGAAAAAAAGGCCTATACTCTTACCGACCGTGGTACTTATATTTCCTATAAATACGGCAAGAAGCCGGCGGTTGATCTGGAGATCCTCTTCGAGGGCGATGCGCTGCTCGCCAATCCTTACGGCCTTATTCCCGTCAATCCCGAAAAACACCCGCATGTACAGCATGATCTGGCAATGACGTTTGCCAAGTGGCTGACTTCGGCAAAAGGTCAGGCGGTAATCGCCGGTTTCCGGTTGGAAGGAAAACAGCTCTTTTTCCCCGATGCGCTGCAATAAGACCTTGTCGGTGACGCGGGCCGTGAACCGCGGCCCGCGAAGAGCTTTCCGGTGACGTTTGCGACAGGCTCGGTTATAGTGTCGGTACCGTTGCGACAGTTAAAAAGATTAAAAGAATAACCGCCTACATTCCATGGACCTGATAATTGAGAGTTTCAAGGCCGCCATTCTGCTTATATTAGCCCGGGATCACGAACTCTTGGTTATAGTCGGCTGTTCACTGAAGGTAAGTGGCTTGGCGACGGTGTTTGCCGCCGTGGTCGGATTGCCGCTTGGTTTTCTTATAGCCTTCACCGCCTTTCCAGGAAAACGCCTGACCCTGACGTGTCTCAATACCCTGCTCGCCCTGCCGACGGTGGTCATTGGTCTCTTGGTGTATACCCTCATCTCCCGGCGGGGAATTCTTGGCTCCCTCGACTTGTTGTATACCCAGAAGGCGATGATCATCGGCCAGATTATCCTCATTATTCCGGTGATCGCTACGATGACTATTGCGGCGATCAGCAGAATCGATAAACGCTACCGTACAACCGCCCAGACTTTGGGCGCAAACTCATATCAGGTCGCTTGGGTAATCTGCTTTGAGGCTCGCTACGGGATAATCGCCGCCGCCATTGCTGCCTTTGGTCGGGTGATTGCTGAGATCGGTATTTCCATGATGCTCGGCGGCAATGCCAAGGGGTTTACCCGGACTATGACCACCGCCATGGCCCTTGAATATGATAAGGGCGAGTTCATCCTGGCGGTGGCACTGGGAATAATTCTAATGGGTCTTGCTTTTGCCATCAATATGATATTCCAGCTCTTTCAGGGCAGGGTCGGGGCCGATGCTGTATGAAATCAACAAACTGACCAGGGTGCATCGGGGTCGGACCATCCTTGATATTCCTGAACTCGTCATCCCCGCTGGAAAAATTACCAGCCTTATTGGTCCGAATGGGGCGGGGAAGACAACTCTCCTGCATCTTCTCGCTTTTCTCGATACCCCGAGCAGCGGTACCATCAGCTTTCGTTCCAGCCCTGTTCACTTTGTCGCAAAGGAATTGCACCTCCTGCGGCAGCGAGTAGTTTTAGTCGACCAGTATCCCATTCTCTTTACCGGATCGGTTTATAAGAACCTCGAATTCGGTCTGAAGGTGCGAAAGATCGAAAAAAAGAAACGAAGGCCCCTGATACAAGAGGCTTTGGAGATGGTCGGCATGCAGGATTTTATGAATGCCGAAGCGCATAAACTCTCAGGCGGCGAGACCAAGCGCGTTGCCCTGGCAAGAGCCCTTGTTATCAAGCCGGAAGTACTGCTTTGTGATGAACCGACAGCCAACGTCGATAGCGAAAATCAAGAGATAATCCAAAGTATCCTGGAGCGCGCCAACGGCAGGGAGAAAATTTCGATACTCTTTGCCACCCATTCGCTTTCCCAGGCCCAGCGATTAGCCGATCAAACCGTAACGCTCAAAGATGGCCGGCCATCTGAGCTTTCGCGGGATAATGTGTTGCCGGCAAGCATAGTCGGGCAAGATGAGGGCAGGGTAATCTGTCGATTACAAAACGATGTGCGCATAACAGTGCCTGTCGCCAGCCATTCCGCCGGCATCGGCAGGGTGCGAATTTTTCTCAACCCGGAAAAAATCGGTCTTTTGCGAAGCGGCGAACCATTCGCGGCTCAAGAAAATCTGCTGTCCGGCAAGGTGGTGAAAATTGCAGGAGGAAATGGGCAGGTAAAAATTACCATTGACGTCGGAGTGCACGTTGATATCTTCCTTTCCTTGCCGGAATATGGAAGAAAACCGCCGTTAATAGGCGAAGCGGTTTTCTTACATATTCCAGATGAGGCAATCACCATCGAATAATGGTTGAAAGTCAGGGATGCTGCCGTTCTGCCATTTTTCCGGGCATGTTATTTTTTAACAACGGCTTATTTTACCGAAACCACCGGGCAAACTGCTTTGAGTATGACATATTGAGCGGTTGAGCCGAAAAGGATTTTGCCGACCTTTGATCTGCTTTTCACGCCGATCATGATTTCACTGCAGTTATTTTCTGTAGCAAAGGTGACGATATCTTCCCCCGGGGTTTTGCCCCGGATGAGAAGATGGGCTTCGTGCCTGATGCCCCGATCGGCCAGGAATCGTTTCGCCTCTTCAAGTTTTTCTTCTGCCTCCACAACCTGTTCCTTGGTGGTTTTATCACCACCCGAAAGCGAGGTGACCAACTGTACCTCGCCGGCAAAGGCCCTGGCATGTTGCGCTGCCAGTTCAAGGAGATCCTTGCCGACGTTGGTGCCTCTGTAGCCAACCAAAATTTTCATATGCGGTCCTACCTCCGATAAAAAGAAAATGAATTAAGAGAATGCTATTGTAAACAATTTTATGCTATGGATGGTACACAGGCAAATATTACCATATTCCGGCAGATGTAAAGCATGAAAAACCATCAATAAATCACTTCAGTATTTGTTTTCCGCAGCATATCCTCTTTTACGATGAAATCGAATTTTTGACCCCCGGGATTGGCAATGGATAGTCAATATTCTATACTGCATGCTGTTCTCGGACAGCTTTGTTTTTCTGATAGCGGGGCAGTGGCCGGCATTAATTCAGGTATTTACTGAACGATGTTGAGTGTTTCCTTTGGATGTTCGGTGATATACTGTCGGCGCGATTGGCGAAAGTTGAGGAGATGTTGCTCAATCGTCGCACCGCTTAACGCAACGCCGAATGCGTTCTCTGCGACTTTATTGCCTCTGCCCAGCAGTTCTTCAAGAATTCTAAAACCCACCTCACTGCGATAATGGGACTGTTCCCAATAGTGCTGCATGGTAGCTTTCCCCGTTGCCTGGGGGATTTCTTCGCTGGTAATGCTGTTAAAACCGGAAAAATCATAGAGCCGAATATCGCACCCTCCTTTTCTTCGGGTATCGATCATTTGCACCAGCGCCCTTTTCCAATTATCCAGATCTTCCGTAAGTGTGTTCCAATACGATAATTCGCTCAAGGCATGAATCGGCTGGAGATAAAAACGAAACACCGTGCCGTTTCGGCAATACTCTTCTGTCGTCCGGTCGAGAAGTTGGACGGTTGCAGGAACGTCCTCGGGATTTCCCAGAGGTTCTTTTTTCTTCAGGACTTCTTCAAAGGCTTTTTCCGTTCCACCTTCATTACGCATGATTACTTCCAGACACTCTGATGACTTATGGCCGTAGTATGCCAAAAGTGACTTGCAGCTTTGCTCGGATTCTCCAAATAGAATTTTAATGGTATCACCGGTCATCGCCATGGATACTGAACGTTTAATATTCAAGAAAGTACGCCGGATTGGGTAGTATGGCCCTTCGGCAACCAGCTCTTTACCAAAATCGGTGTTACCGGTTTTTTCCCTGAATTGCCAACCATAATCAAGCCCCCAGACGACAATCTCCGGGCGGTGAAAAAATGCTGTGTGCTTGAGCATATTGACTGCATCGCCGGTGGAAGCACCACTGATTGCCAGGTTGAAAACACGTTTGCCGGGAAACAGGTGGCTGTCTGTCGGTAGACCAATTTCGGTTCGTGAACTGCCAAGGAAAACGACCTCGGGGAGGTACCGGTAGGCGGCGTAGGTCTTGGTCCAGGGCATGATTTTTTGTTGTGCCGGACTGAGTCGAAGCAACAAGGGGCTGTCCCATTGATGGATGAAATATGGATCAACTACATAGTTCAGGGTGACAATGACGGTAAGGAGTAAGAGTGCCGATAAACCAATGGTCAAAAAATAACGAGTGAAATTGCTCTTTTCAGATGAATTATTCATTGGTGCAAGCTCTTTAGAATTGAGCATAAATAAAATCACTGGTCCGTTCGATGCTCAAGATACAGAGGGCAAAGATGCAGCCTATAGCGAGACCCCAAGGAACATTCGGCGACCATTTCACTGTGACGATTGAAGGCGAAGTGAGTTTTACCTCATGGTCTTTCCCTGTGAACAGGAACAACTCGTTGGTATTGGGCATATAAAAAGCAACAAATGCACCTATGAGTAACATGATGGAACCAAGAGCATCAATTTCGGTAACTAGAGAAAATCCATTATTTCCAACCATACCGGCTAATACTTTAAATGCCGAGGCCACATCCGGAGCACGGAAAAAACACCAGGCGATCATCACCGCAATGAAGGTAATAATTCTGTTAATGATGTTTGAGAGTTGTGTCGGCTGGCGGTATTTGTTGCGCATCGAATACTGCCATCCATGCTGGACACAGAGATACAAACCATGTAAGCCGCCCCATATTACAAAAGTCCAATGCGCGCCATGCCATAAACCGCCCAGCAGCATCGTTAAGATTAAATTGCGATAGCGCTGCAATTGTCCCTGCCGGTTGCCACCGAGGGGTATGTAAAGATAATTCCGCAGAAACCGCGAGAGGGAAATGTGCCATCTTTGCCAAAAGTCACTGACGCTGGTCGCTTTATAGGGAGAATTAAAGTTAATGGGTATTCGAAATCCCATGAGTCGAGAGACTCCTATGGCCATATCGGAATAGCCGGAAAAATCAAAATATAATTGCAAGGTATAGGCCAACATTCCAAGCCATGCCTGAAAGAAATGTGGGTCGCCGGCGGCAAAAAGAGGGTTAATCACCGAGGCCAGATTGTCGGCAATCAGGAGTTTTTTCCCTAGGCCAAACACAAAAATCGAGATACCAATAACGAAATTATTGGCCTTGACTTGGTAATGGGCTGGGTCGGAAAACTGCGGCAACATTTCCTGATGATGCAGGATCGGTCCGGCAACAATATAGGGGAAATAGGATGCAAATAACAGGTAGTGGGTGAAATTCAATTCCTTGATTTTTCCATGATAGGCATCAATCAGAAAGGATATTTGGGTGAAGGTAAAAAATGAAATGCCGATCGGCAGGATAATGTTGAGTGTAGGTATATTGCCGGAGGAGACATCATTCAGAGTTACAATAAAAAAATTAACATATTTGAAAAAACCAAGAAGACTCAGATTGAAAGTGATTGAAGCCGTTAACCACCATCTGCCGCTTGTTGGGGTCGCGGAGAGTATCCGCTTGCAGACTGAGTAGTTAATAAAAATTGATGTCAAGAGAATGGGGATAAATCGGTAATCCCATGAACCATAGAAGAACAGAGACGCCATAACCAGCCAAACTGCCGCCCATTGCCTGCTCTTTCGAGAAAAGAAATAAAAACCGAACAGTGTGACAGGGAGAAAAAAAACAATGAATGAATACGAATTGAACACCATAGAGGCACCTACGTTCGCTAAACGGGATTTTTTATACCCCTTCCAGGGTAAAATTGATGTTTGAGTATCGCACAACCATCCCTGCATGGGTGGCGCTCGGTATGAGTGTACCGCAAGACCCCAATTCTATCCAAGGACTTTTCGTCACTTAAGTTTTTCACCAACGAGTCATCTGTATCGAGGCTTTCCATGAGTGTCGCCAGTGCGGCACGTGTTGCAAGGGCTATCGGAAGATTGTCGTCCAACCCGATGAGGCAGAGTTCATAGAAAAAATGGGGGGTATGTTGGTGTTAACGTGAGCATGAAGGACATCCGGGAAAGTGGTTTTGACGCAGCCGTCGACAGGGCAAAGAATGGTGAAAAATTGCACATGATCCACCCGGATGATAAGGGTTGCGTTTTTCTCGAGCACCGGAATGGGAAATATCGCTGTAATATCTACCACTATCGACCGAAAACCTGTCGCGGCTTTCGCTGTAATCTCGCCGATAACAGTTTTCTGCATCTGTTCGGAGGAGATGACGCCATGCACCTTCTCGGACAGGACATGTTTGGGCTGCCGCTGAACACTTGACGGAGAGAGTTCAGCCTGTCGCCGTCAAGTCTTGGTGGATAATTCTAGCCGGTTTGTAAGGAAAGTCTTTGCTTGTTGTCGAGAATTTCATAAAATATATCAAAATGATACTTTGCAAATATCGATTGATATGTCTACATGTATCATTGTGTTCTCGGCACGACAAGATACGTTCATCTCCAAGCAGGAATCGGCTATGGTTCATAAATATCCAAAGGATTTGGTGCAAGAACTTACCGTGCTCTGGCGACTTGGGCCGCCGGGGATGGAGATTTCCAGTCCGGGATACAGGAGACTGCCGGATACTGAGGTGCTGGAGGAACTGATTTCAACGGCATACCAAGTCAGTCAGATGCAGGAGGAAGCTCGCGGTCTTCGTTTCCGACTCATGCTTTGTGAACCCGATGATGTTGATGAAGATGGCGTCGGCGAGGCTCTTGGTCTCTTTACCCTCAATTTTACTGTGCCGCGGCCCTACAACGAGTATGAACTCCTCAAGCTCGGTCCATCCATAGACTACAATAATTCACTCATTGGCATTCGCTATCGGAAGGGGGAAGGATTACAGATCTGGGGTCTGATCCATTCAGGGTCGCGGTGGATGCATGTCATTCATGGTGGCAGCAAACAGGCAACCCCCCTGCCGCCGGCGCTTGGCGTCAACATACTTGGCTCCGGTCGACTGATTGTTTGTCGGGGGGTGGAGATTCTTGCCCAGTTGAGCGGTGGTAAAATCATATCCCCCTCGACCAATGTCTTTCGTTCGCAGTGGGTTGCCAGGCGGTTTGGACAAGTGCGAAGTGAACTCGCGACCATGCACGAAGAGAATCCGCATTACGATCCGGGGGCATGGGCGCGCATCGATCCTTCTTTCATCCCGGCCCTTTATCTTGAGTTTTTCAAGCATGTCATCAGCACAGTCCGGCGTTCCGGGCATGGCGGGACGATCATATCGTTCCCTGCCGGAATGGATGGTCTGGTGGCCCATGATAACCCCTATATTGATCTCAAATATCGGTTTGATGAAGGAACTCCTCGTAACCAGCTGAGGAAGATCGTCCTGCGAATCATGGAAGTTCTGGCGCGCAATTGCGGTCGGCTCTATGGTCCCGAATATCTGGCGGGCTGGAAGGATTACGTGTCACTGCAGACGGAGGAGTTAGCGCAGCTTGATGAGCGGGTGTTTAAGTATGCCAGATTTATCGCTAGACTCACCGGGGTTGATGGCGCCGTCGTGACCACCGAAGGTCTTGAGATCATCGGATTTGGCGGCATTATCCAGGGTGCCATGGAAATGGGGGGGATCGTTGCCCGCGCCCTCGACCCGGAAGGTGTTCGCCGCCAGGTCGAGCGGGTTGAAAGTGTCGGCACCCGCCACCGGTCAATGTATTATCTCTGTCATAAGCTGCATGATGTCCTGGGAATAATTGTTTCCCAGGATGCTAAAGCAAGCGTCGTCACCTGGAAGGGTGAGAAAGTCACCTTCTGGGATGTCATTCCCATCGATTTTGCTTAAATTCCCACTTATTATTTTAACTCTCAGTTTCTCTTATCTTTGTCGGATGTGATGGTCGTATTTTTTTAAATAGATCTCTGAGAGTGTCAGGAAGGCGGTGATGATAAGGGGACCATAAATGATCCCGAGAATCCCATATACCGTCATTCCTCCAAGGATGGAGAGAAAAATCAGTAGGGTATGCATATGCACCCGGGTGCCGACCATCTTTGGTTTGACAAAATTTTCGACGCCTAGAGAGAGAATCAAATAGAAAACAAGAAGAAAGATACCTTCATTCATTCTATCACTGATAGCCAGTATCAGAGCTGCCGGAATCATCACCAGGCCAATGCCGAAAATCGGCATGAAAGCAATGACTGCCATGACGCAACCCCAAAGAATCGGAGAATTGAGGCCGAGTATTGAGAAGATGGCACCACCCATTACACCCTGTATGAGTCCGCAGATACCGTTTCCTTTGAGAATTGCGTTAGCTATTTCTTGAAATTTATCGATCAGCAGGCGATTCTCATCTTCTGGTAGAGGAGAGATGCGGATGATGTACTCTATCAGCTTCGGTTGATCTATAAGGAGGAAAAAAATGACGAGGATCATGAGGAAAAACATGAAAATAAATTGCAGTACATTTGCCGCCCAGGCACTGGCCTGGTTATAAAGCAGCAAGCCGCTTTGTTTAACCAGGTAGGAAAGGGTGTCGGAAATCTGCGACGACTCGAACTTGAAACCGACTTGTTTGAATTGTTCATGGAATTGCCGGATCAGCGGGCTTTCCTCAATGAATACCTGGAGCTTCAGGCCAATCCGGCTATCTCGGCCCCAGTTGTACAAATTGAGTGCTTCATCGGCCAGTGAAAAAACGAAAAAAATCAATGGAATAAAGACAATGGCGATAATCAGCAGGCAGGTGAGGGCCGAGGCCAGCTGACAGGGAAGTTTTTTGCTGATAAAGACATATATCGGACGGAAGAGGTTGGTCAAGAGGAAGGACAAAACCAAAATCGACCAGAATGGCCAGAGAATTACACCAAAGAAAAAGATCGATATAGCAAATACTAGGAGAAAGTATCTGATACTCACAGGGCTTGGGGAGTGTTCGTTTGTCTGATGACGTGTCTTGGTGTCTCGCATTTGTTGGTATCTGAAACAGTTCGAGGTTGGGGGGGAAAATAGGGTTGCAATTGTTCCAACTGCTGAGGTATTCTAAGAGCTTGTCTGCGAACTGGCCGGCAAGGCGCGGTAACATCTCGTATTGGATAAAAAATTATAGATCCTCTCGGGGATTAAGCAAAGAAAAATAAGTGTTGTCGAGGAGATTGGCGGAATGTGGGAAGATCTTGAAGTTGCATTGGAAAAGGTGCCCGGGGATAAATTAAAGAAAAAACCGTTACCCGACAAGCTCGGATTTGGAGTTCATTTTACAGATTACATGTTCCTTATGCAATGGAGTCGGGAGGATGGCTGGCATGATGCTAAAATCTGTGCAAAAGAAGAATTTCGACTTGATCCGGCGGCAATGGTCTTCCACTACGGTCAAGCAATATTTGAAGGCCTCAAAGCCTATCGGGGCAAAGATGATCAATTGTTTCTTTTTCGTCCCAAGGATAATTTTGAACGAATGAACAACTCAGCCGTGCGCATGTGTATGCCGCGGATTCCCCAGGAAAAGATAGTCAATATCTTGAAATCGCTTATCTACCTTGAGAGAGAGTGGGTGCCGCGAGCCGAGGGGGCAAGCATCTATATTCGCCCGACGATGATTGCCGTCGAACCGACCCTTGGAGTTAAACCATCGTCGCGCTACTATTTTTATATAATAATGTCCCCTGTCGGAGCGTATTATGCCGAAGGTTGCAACCCTACCAAAATCTATGTCAGCGATCAGTATGTCAGGGCGGTAAAGGGTGGCGTCGGTAACGTAAAAACTGCCGGCAACTATGCGGCATCCCTGTATATGTCGGAAATCGCCAAAAAAGAAGGGTGTACGCAGGTTTTATGGTTGGATGCCTGCGAACACAAATATATTGAAGAGGTGGGGACGAGCAACATTTTTTTCAAAATAGATGGACAACTGCTTACTCCGCCCCTGGAAGGTTCTATTTTAGGTGGAATTACCAGGGATTCAGTTATCAAACTTGCCTCCAGCTGGGGAGTGGATGTGGTTGAACGGAGGATCGCGATAGATGAGGTACTCAAGGCCAATGGGGAGGGCAGGCTGCAAGAGGTTTTCGGCACCGGGACCGCAGCGGTTATCTCTCCGGTCGGAGAACTGTTTTTTAAAGACATCAGTTACCGGATAAATGACGGCCGGACCGGAGAATTATCTTCCAGGCTCTATACTGAACTGCAATCCATCCAAAAAGGCTTTCAAGATGATCCCTGCAAATGGGTGGTTCGTGTTGGATGACTATGTACGATTCCCATGATGAGGTGGCAGCCTTTCGGGCCGAATTTGTCGCCCATCGCCTCTCGTTTTTTTTAAAAATCGCCCCTTGATTTTTAAAGATGACAGCCTATATTTTTGCGCAGTTCGATATACCACCCTGAAAATCGGGCAAAAATCAATTTGGGACTCCTTTCGTTATCCTGCGAGTCCCTTTTTCCGTAACAAATCATTTGTCTAGTTAGGAGGTAGTAATGAAGATTCGTCCATTGAATGATCGTCTTTTGGTGAAACGACTTGCAGAAGAGGGAAAAACAGCTGGTGGCATAATCATTCCTGATAGCGCCAAAGAGAAACCGGCCGAGGGTGAAGTCGTTGCTGTTGGCCCTGGAAAATTAAATGACAAAGGTGAAAGAGTTGCCCTTCAGGTTATTGCTGGAGACAGGGTACTGTTTTCGAAATACGGCGGGACCGAAGTGAAAATTGATGGCGATGACTTTCTCATCATGCGTGAAGACGATATCCTCGGGGTTGTTGTAAAATAATTTCAGACACTTCTGAAATTTGTTCACAATGTGTTTTTCATATAATTAGATAACATCTCGTTGAAAAAGGGAGAATAGAATTATGGCTGGAAAAGAAATCAGATATGGAGTTAAAGCCCGTGAGTCGATCCTCAACGGCGTTAATGTATTAGCGAATGCTGTAAAGGTGACCCTCGGCCCAAAAGGCCGCAATGTATTGATCGATAAGTCCTATGGCGCCCCGACAATCACCAAGGACGGCGTAACCGTCGCCAAGGAGATCGAGCTGAAAGACAAGTTCGAGAATATGGGCGCACAGATGGTCAAGGAAGTTGCTTCAAAAACTTCTGATGTTGCCGGTGACGGCACCACAACTGCAACTGTTCTTGCGCAATCAATTTATACCGAAGGTGTAAAGCTTGTTGCCGCCGGCGGCAATCCTATGGAGATCAAGCGCGGTATTGATAAAGCTGTCGCGTGTGTTGTTGCTGAATTGGCTAAGATAGCCACTCCAACCAAAGAACAAAAAGAGATCGCCCAGGTTGGTACCATTTCTGCAAATAACGATGAGACCATCGGTAATATTATCGCCGAAGCAATGGATAAAGTTGGCAAAGAAGGCGTTATTACTGTCGAAGAAGCAAAGTCGATGGACACCAGTCTTGATGTCGTTGAAGGTATGCAGTTCGACCGCGGTTACCTCTCTCCCTATTTTGTCACCGATCCTGAGCGGATGGAAGTAACCATGGAAGAGCCTTATATCCTCCTGGTAGAGAAGAAAGTTTCCAGCATGAAGGATCTTCTCCCGGTTCTTGAATCTGTTGCCAAGATGGGCAAAGGTCTGTTCATCGTAGCTGAAGATGTGGATGGGGAAGCTCTTGCAACTCTGGTTGTCAATAAGCTTCGCGGCACCCTCAGTGTGGCGGCTGTTAAAGCGCCTGGTTTTGGTGACCGTCGCAAAGCGATGCTCGAGGATATCGCCGTTCTCACCGGTGGTCAGGTTATTACCGAAGATCTAGGTATTAAACTTGAAAACGTCACCGTCAATGACCTCGGTACCTGTAAGCGCATTGTCGTCGATAAAGACAACACTACTCTTGTTGACGGTGCCGGTGATAAAGAAAAGCTTGCTTCACGTGTCAAGCAGATCCGTGCCCAGATTGAGGACACTACTTCTGACTATGATCGCGAAAAACTGCAAGAGCGACTTGCCAAGCTGATTGGTGGTGTTGCTGTCATCAATGTTGGTGCTGCAACTGAGATTGAGATGAAAGAGAAGAAGGCCCGCGTTGAAGATGCTTTGAATGCGACTCGTGCCGCTGTCGAAGAAGGCGTTGTTCCTGGTGGTGGCGTGGCTTATCTCCGATGTCTCAAAGCCCTTGCCGCACTTGAAATGAAAGGCGAACAAGCGCTGGGGAGAAATATTCTCCTCAGGGCCCTTGAAGAACCTATCCGTCAGATCGCCAATAATGCCGGGCGTGAAGGTTCTGTCATCGTTGAACATGTGAAGGGACTCGAAGGCGCAATGGGTTTCAATGCTGCTACCGAAGAGTATGAGAATCTTATTGCAGCTGGTGTTATTGATCCCGCCAAGGTTACCCGAACCGCACTGCAAAATGCTGCCTCTGTAGCCGGCATGCTCCTCACTACCGAGTGTGTGATTGCTGAGATTCCGGAAGAGAATGCTCCTGCCGGCGGTGGAATGCCCCAGGGAATGGGCGGAATGGGCGGAATGGGCGGAATGATGTAAGATTTGTTCAGCAGCTCCCATGATTGTCGAAGTATAGGAAAATATTGGAAGGTTCTGGTTTCGCCGGGACCTTCCATTTTTTATGCAAAATCCTCAGTTTTGATTGAAAAGTGTTGACATGGAAGTGTCGATAAGGTATTTATTTTCGCCTTATCCTACGGCGATGTAGCTCAGTTGGTCAGAGCATGCGGCTCATATCCGCAGTGTCCGGGGTTCAAGTCCCTGCATCGCCACCAGAATTGCACTGGCTTTTTAAGGCTTTTATATATAGGGCTCGCTACGGTTTCTTGTAGCGAGCCTTTTTTTTATTGCTTATTATTGGGTTCAGTCAGGTTGAATCTGATTAATCATCCCTGAATGCATCATAAATGTTCTTGATATCGGCAATGAGTTCGTGCTACTTTCAACCCTGAAAGCGAGGGAGTTTTACTTTTTAATTCATCCATGTGACTTGAGACTAATGCATAGATTACTCTACACTAAGCATCTGTACAGAACACCGGACCGCCCTCTTTCGTTGTTGGCAAAAATGTTTCCCTCTGCGCTTTTTTATTTCCATCTCATAGGTATTGTCTGGCGATCGAGTAGCGTGGCTAAAAGGGGTAAGTATGGGGACGATGATTGGATTAACAGTAGCTTGGATGTGTTGCGACGGCTAGAACTTGCGGGGGTTAAGATAGACATATCGGGTATTGAAAATATCGAGAGTCAGGATCGGCCGGCCGTTTTTTTAGGCAATCATATGAGCATGATGGAGACAATGCTTCTGCCCGTGATTATTCAGCCGATTATGCCGGTAACTTTCGTTGTAAAGCAAAGCCTGCTCACTTATCCGGTTTTTAGGCATATAATGCTTTCACGTAGTCCTGTGGCCGTCACTAGAACCAATCCCCGGCAGGATTTTAAAGTTGTCATGTCCGAAGGGGTGAATAGATTACGAGATGGGATTTCGGTGATCGTATTTCCTCAGACAACGCGATCGCATGCATTCGATCCGGAACAGATGAGTTCAATCGGTGTGAAGCTAGCTAAAAAAGCCGGAGTTCCAGTTATTCCTATGGCGTTGAAAACCGATTGCTGGCAGAATGGCTCCTGGCTTAAGGATTTCGGCAGGCTTGATGTCTCCAAGACGGCGTATTATTCCTTTGGTGCGCCAATAAAGGTAGTGGGCAAAGGTGATGAGGAGCAAATCGAAGTCAACGCGTATATTACGAAGGCACTGCAAAAATGGGGCAATCCCGATATGCAATGATGAGTTACAAGGCTGGGTTCCTGATTTTTATAGCCGGGGTAATTGACGGCAGCGTTAGTCGTCATCCTCATCTTCAAGGAACTCGTCTTCTTCCGGGTCTATCTCCTCAGCATCTACTTCGTTGTCTTCTTCGGTGAGATTTTCATCCTTTTCTTGCTCGTTTTCCACGACGATATCATTGTCGGTCACTGAGTCGTCATCATCCTCCAGGCTGGTTTGCTGCCGAATTGCTTTAGGAATTTTCGATTCTGGCAGGATAAGTTCTGTGATTTTGGCAATCTCTTCATTCAGGCTCAAATCCTGAAGACAAACTTCACAAGTGGCGGCATGTTGCTCCATGAATGAGACCATACGGGCCGGAGCCATGGTCTCGTCACGAACACTGAGATACCATGACTTAATCATTTTAATTAATCTTTCGCACTGCATGTAGGGTAAGAATCTGGTTCCTTGAATTTTTAAAAAAAATGTGTATGTCGATTTGACACCATGTCAAAACGACAATAAAACCCTGTAGTATAATAAATAGTTGTTTTCAAGGTCAACACTTATTAGTATACTCATTCTTTTTTACTGCAAACTTTGGAAGTGGATAGGGCACTGGTGGCTCTCCCGGACTTCAAATCCGGTGTAGCGGGTTAATAGCTCGTTAGGTGGGTTCGATTCCCATGCACTTCCGCCACTCTTACGGCATCAGTCACCCTGCTGCCCGCCTTTTGTATTTTCTATCATCAGCTCCCACAATCAAGGATGAAACCTCGCTTTCGATCAGAGATTTTCGAAAATCAAAGGGTTAGAAATTTTTATTCATAACTCGGAACGAATATTGTACTCGAAAGCGAGAAGATTGGTATCTGAAAAATTGGCTTTGACGAATTATTCAAAAATAGGCGGTAGTCAATTGGACGAGATCGCGCCGTTGTTAATCTCATTTTATCAATGGGTGACCCATGTCCTGACGCTGTTCTACATATGCTTCGGCAACTTTTCGTGCAATGTTCCTGATGCGGCCTATATATCTGGTGCGTTCGTTGACGCTGATGGCCTTCCTGGCGTCAAGGAGATTGAAGGTGTGTGAGCATTTAAGGCAATAATCATAAGCAGGAAGGATCAATTTTTTGTCGACCAGCCTCTGGGCCTCTGCTTCGTACGTGTCAAAAAACATCAAGAGCTTGTCGACATTTGCCTCTTCAAAATTAAATATAGAAAATTCAACTTCCGCTTGGTGAAAGATCTCTCCATAGGTTATCTGCTCATTCCAGGCAATGTCGTAGACGGTTTCAACTCCTTGAAGATACATGGCAATACGTTCAAGACCATAGGTTATCTCAACCGTTGTCGGGTAGAGCTCGATTGAACCTGCCTGTTGAAAATATGTGAATTGGGTGATTTCCATTCCATCCAACCACACCTCCCAGCCAAGGCCTGAGGCTCCAAGGGTCGGCGATTCCCAGTCATCTTCAACAAAACGAATGTCATGATCAAGCAAATTAAGTCCGAACCTTTCGAGACTTCCAAGATACAATTCTTGGACGTTCAGAGGCGATGGCTTGATGACAACCTGGTATTGGTAATAGTGTTGCAGGCGGTTCGGGTTGTTGCCGTATCTGCCATCGGTAGGACGCCGCGAAGGCTGTGGATATGCCGATTTCCAAGGCTCCGGCCCCAATGCTCGGAGGAGCGTAGCGGGGTGGAATGTTCCGGCACCGACTTCCATGTCATAGGGTTGTTGGATAACACATCCCTGTTCTGCCCAATATTGACTCAACTCAAACATAATATTTTGAAAATTCATAGAAATTTCCCGGGGTCTACCTTGGATCAAGGAATATAGTTAGATATTTGTTTACAAATAATGCAGTATGCCTTCCCGCTCCGCAATGATTCCATAGTATATAATTGGTATCTTGACTTTTGTCTATGGGGTCATCATTGTGTTGGCCTGGAAGGTGTGGAATCGGCATTAAATTATTTCACAACCGCAGCCTACATAATCGTTCGTGGATCTCCTTCTATGCAGACATTTGGTCATTTTCAACAATCTTTAGAAATATCGCAACTTCTAAAAACGGCAAGCACTATTGCCATTGTCGGCTTGTCTCCAAAAGACCATAGGCCGAGCAATATGGTTTGTCGTTACCTTATTTCTGCCGGATATACGGTATATCCCATTAATCCGGGACAGGATGAAGTTCTTGGCATGAAGTGTTACCCGGCTCTTAGGGCTTTGCCTTTTGCAATTGATATCATAAATATCTTTAGGAAATCAGAGGAAGTTCTGCCAATTGTCGAGGAAGCACTTACCTTGCATCCTCAGCCAAAAGCTATCTGGATGCAGCAGGGTATCAGCAATGAAGAAGCCGCTGGACTTGCAAGAAACAAAGGGATTCTGGTGGTTATGGATCGGTGTATAAAGATTGACCACGAAAATTTCATTCGTTGATAGCCGCCCTCGGAAACAATTCCCTTTTCTTCTCACCAGCCAAATCATGGAACCAAAGATACTCAGCATTCGGGGTGCGCGAATGCATAATTTGAAAAACATCGATGTCGATCTACCACGCAATAGCTTGGTGGTATTTACCGGGATTTCCGGATCTGGAAAATCAACCTTGGCATTTGATACCTTGTACGCTGAGGGACAACGGCGCTATGTAGAATCGCTTTCGACTTACGCACGACAGTTTCTTGGGCAGATGGATAAGCCAGATGTTGATGCACTGGAGGGGCTATCACCTGCGGTTTCCATCGAACAGAAAACAACTAGCAAAAACCCGCGTTCGACAGTGGGTACGGTTACCGAAATTTATGATCATTTGCGCCTGCTTTTCGCTCGTTGCGGGCATTCTCATTGTCATCAGTGTGGAAGTGAAATTCAGGCTCAATCAATAGAAGACATGGTGAATGCCCTGATGTCACTGCCGGAGGAGACTAAGGTGATTCTCCTAGCCCCCCTGGTGACCGAAAGGAAAGGGCGGCATGAACAATTACTCATGAGAATCCGCAAGGAAGGTTTTGTTCGGGTGCGTATTGATGGAGACATCCTGCACGCAGATGATATTACACCGCTTGATAAAAATAAAAAACATTCCATAGAGATCGTTGTTGATAGGCTGGTGATCAAGGAATCTGTTCGTCGACGCTTGGCTGAGTCGGTGAGCACTGCCGTCAAACTTACAGAAGGACTCCTTTTAGTTCAGTTTCCTGACAATTCATCGGAAAAATTATTCAGTGAATTTGCGGCCTGCCATAAATGCGGAATCTCTATGCCACCCCTTTCCACTCAGCTATTTTCATTTAATAATCCGCAAGGAGCGTGTTCCGAATGTAGTGGCCTTGGGGTGAAACAATTTTTCGATCCAGCTCTTATAGTGCCTGATCCACAAAAATCGATCAGTGCGGGGGCAATCGCTCCATGGGGTTGGCGCAAGGAGGAATCGTATACAGGGCATATGCTGGAGTCGGTTGCCAACCATTATGGTGTTTCGCTGGATACGCCTTTCGAGAAGCTGCCTCTAAATATTCAAAATATTTTCTTATATGGTTCGGGAGTTGAAGAATTACCTTTTCATTATCGCAAAGGACAAAGGGTTCTGTCGGCTGTGAATCGGTTCGAAGGAGTCATTCCGCAACTGGATAGACGATACCACGAAACCCAGTCGGCCATGATTCGTGAAGAGCTTGGAAAGTACATGAATGAACAACAATGTACACTTTGTTCCGGCGCACGGCTCAAGCCTGAAGCTCTAGCCGTGCGAATAGGAAAATGGTCTATATACGAAATAACCTGCTTATCGATAGAAAAGCTACTTGAAGAGTTACCGGTTATTCCCTTGTCGGTTCGCGAAAGGAAAATTGGTGAACCTATTCTCAAGGAAATCGTCGACCGTCTCTCTTTTCTCGAAGATGTTGGCTTAGGATATCTTTCTCTGGAAAGAAGAGCGGGGACGCTTTCCGGTGGGGAGGCGCAGCGTATCAGACTTGCTTCTCAGATCGGATCGCGGTTAGCCGGGGTATTATATATACTCGATGAACCAAGTATCGGCCTGCATCAGCGCGACAATCAGAAGTTGATTAATACCCTGCTGGAACTTCGCGATTTGGGTAACAGTGTGATCGTCGTGGAACATGATACCGATACTATTTTGGCGGCTGATCATGTGCTTGATATGGGACCGGGGGCGGGTATTCATGGCGGGAAGGTAGTATTTAACGGATCGGTTCAAGGTTTGCTGGCTTGCGAGAGTTCGATCACCGGGGCATATCTTTCCGGGCGTTTAGCGATAGAAACACCAAAAACAAGACGGCCTGTCCTTGAAGAGAGCGGGAAATGGTTGCGGTTGCAACATTGCAACATCAATAATTTGCAAAATTTAACTGTATCCTTTCCGATCGGAGTTTTCACGACGGTTACCGGGGTTTCCGGATCAGGAAAGAGCTCTTTAGTAATAGAAACTCTCTATACACTTGTGAAAGGAGGATTGAATAAAAGGAGCGCAACCTATAGCCAAGATGGAGCACTGTTGACCGGTTTAGAATGCATCGATAAAATCATTGATATCGACCAAAGTCCAATAGGCAGGACGCCTCGCTCGAATCCTGCAACCTATACAGGTGTTTTTACACCAATTCGTGAGCTTTTCGCGCGTTTACCGGAATCTCGTTCCCGAGGATATAAACTTGGCCGTTTTAGCTTTAACATAAAAGGAGGGCGGTGTGAAGCGTGCGAAGGAGAAGGAGTAAACAAGATAGTCATGCACTTTCTTCCCGATATTTATGTTGAGTGTGACACCTGTAAAGGTAAGCGTTACAACAGTGAGACGTTGGACATTCAGTATCGGGGGAAAAACATTCATGAAATTCTCGCCCTGACGGTTGAGGAAGGACTGAACTTTTTCAAGAATGTGCCGGCAATACATGCAAAGCTCCAAACACTGTTTGACGTTGGACTTTCATATATCTCACTCGGCCAATCTTCGGTGACACTGTCGGGCGGCGAAGCCCAGCGCGTCAAACTGGCGAAGGAACTCTCCGGCAGGAGCAGCGGAAAAACCATTTATATTCTCGATGAACCTACCACCGGTTTGCATCCGGCAGATATTCAGCATTTGCTCAATGTTCTGAATCGTCTCGTAGATCAAGGTAATACCGCTGTGATTATTGAGCATAATCTCGATGTAATCAAGACTGCTGACTGGATAATCGATATCGGTCCAGAGGGAGGAGATGGTGGCGGGCAGCTGGTTGCCGTCGGAACACCGGAGTCAATAGCCAATTCCAGAGAATCCTATACAGGGAAATTTCTGGGACAGGTGCTCTAATATCACAATGATGCGGCAATGACAGGTTCAGGACTTGATTCCAAGACGGAAGTACGTTCTAATAGCCGCTTGATCCTACTCGAATCACCGATAAACCCTATTTCAATAACTTTGGAGAATAAAATGGCAGAAAAAACAAATGAAGAAAATGCGCCAAGACCTGAATTTCGCATGCAAAAAATGTATATCAAAGATTTGTCATTCGAAAACCCAAATTCGCCGCAGATATTCACCGCCCAGCAAAAAATGGATCCAGGCGTTGAGGTAAATTTACAGCTCAACAATCATCAGATTGATACTGATCATTGGGAGGTGATTCTAAAAATTACCGCGAAAGTTTCGTCAAAAGATGAAAACAAAGTACTCTTTATTCTTGAAATTGAACATGCTGCCGTCTTTATGTTACGCAACATACCAGCAGAGCATATCCAGATGCTCCTTGGTGTCGACTGTCCGACGCTGTTATTCCCGTTTACCAGGCAGATTGTCAGCCAGGTTTCTGTTGATGGAGGGTATATTCCGTTTCTGATGGAACCGGTCAATTTTATGGCTCTTTTTCAGAATGCCCAAAAAAAGAAAGAAGAGGTAAAGAATTAAAAGATAGGAAAAAAGAAAGGGGCGATTGACTGGTGTCAATCGCCCCTTTCTTTAACAATTTCTCAAAAAAAATCAGAGCCCGTTGGTAACAAAGTGATTAACCAGTGCATCGACCCCTTTTTCTATGGCCTTGTTGAACAGAGTGTCATACTGCTTGTCGGCAAATACAGTTTGCGGAGAGACAAGAACCCTTACTCTATTGGTCCAAATGACGTTCCCTGTTGCTGCTTCTTGAACCCACAAGCGTAGTTGCACTGCCGCTTGATCAATTTTCCCACTGGAATGTGAAACCATACCAAGACCTGCCCCAACACCTGCCCAAGTGACGGTGTTTGAACTGCCGTCTGCCATACCAAAGAATGTTTGACCCTCATTCCACGGCCAGGTTGCGTAGTTGTAGCCCATAATGCCGCCAATCAACATTCCCGTGAGGGCCTCGTTCCTTTCATCATAGGCATCCGAACTTGCAAAGCCATTGAGAACTCGGTTGGTGCCGCCGTTAACAAATGGCAAAACACCCTTTTTCCATGGAGCCCATGTAGCCTCCTGACGAGTTTTATATTCGAGGATTCGTCCGCGAACAATATAATCAGCATTGAATCTCCGACCCATTTTCGCGATGGCATTCGGAGTAACAGCATGGGTTCCCGGACTTCCGGAGACACTTTTACCGGAGGGCATTTTTTGCAGTTGAATGTAGCGCTGCAACTCGTTTTGCATGACATCCGACCAATCACCACCCAATTCAGCGGTCAAGCTTTCAGTATTATTTCCCTCGTAGTTCACTACACTTATGATATTTTCGTCGACCAGGTAACCAAAAACATCTTCCTGGATGGCCATGCTGAATCCATTGGCAACCAATCTATCGGTAAGGGCTTCAGTGACGGAAAGGTTCCGTCGATAGGCTCCCGCAAGATCTTCTGCAGAGGTATAGTCGGCAAAAGGCAGGATGATGACGGTCTGCCCTTTGCCGGCAGCATTGCGATGTGAAGAGTCTGGTACATGAAGGGTCTCAACAACAGTTTGACCACAACCCATAAGCAATACGGCTGACAGCAGATAGAGTGCGAATTTGAACTTCTGCATGATTATCTCCCTGAGAATTCTAATTAAATCGTAGTAGAAACTGTTTTAAAGGTATTAAATAATTCGCGGTTTGAGCAGAATTATAAGCTCTCGTTTTTTCGCCAACTTTGTTTCTTTGCCAAAGAGATACTTAAAGAAACCGAGACCGCTTGTGCCGGGTACGAAGGTTCCATCATCTTTCGTTACACTTGAGATCAAGCCACCAATTACCAGCATCTCACCATTATTGACTTTTACCGTTGTGCTCATTTCCCGGACATTGATTATTGGAAGGCCTATTGATCCAAGACCTACCGCCCGATATTCAATAGGTTCCGTCAACTCCGATGTGACAGGAACAAGGTTGAGAATGATTTGTTTATCATCAAGGATATTCGCAGTTAATGCGAGTCCAACTCCAGAGAGTGCCCGTGCTGTTTCAGCGGAATAGGTTATGACTCCTGCATCGCTTACATCAGAGGTAATAGTACTTATATAAGTAACATTGCGACCTACAGTGAGAAGAGCCGGCTGTCCGTTCATTACACTCATTTTCGGATTGGAGAGAATGGTGGCTTGGCCTTGCGCACTGACGGCATTAAGAAATGAATCGAAATTAAAGGCTGCGAGTGAAACTGTTCCAGCGAGGGCTCCGGTGACACCCTGGGAAAGGATGGTGGCAGCGGAAATTCCAGATGAAGCAGCTGCCTCGGCCACATTGCTTATGATATTTTCGACTTTGTTGCTGCCGCCCGTAATCGTAGGAGCATCCTTTGGACCATATGTGTTGCTGCCAGTATCTTCAGTAAGCGGAGCAGGAAGCAAATGGTTATAAGTTTTGAACCGAGAATCGGCTGCTGAATTTATTGAGGTATTGGTATCTGTAGCAGTATTTGTGTTGGTCAGGTTGTTAGAGCTATTGGTGTTATTAGTCTTGGTGTTCGAATAATTTTTTCCACCGGTTAGCGACCCTGCACTTACTGACAGATTTTTGAGAATCAAGTTCCAGTCGAGGCCTATGGAAGAGCTGTCGTCCAATTGTACCTCAAGAATTTTTGCTTCAATGGAGACCTGTTTGTATAATTCTTTCTTCAGTGATTTGAAATATACCTCAAGTTTTTCAAGTAGAGGACGAGGGGCGGTTACGGTTATTAATCCAACAGGTTTGTCGATAAAATATGTATTGCCACCAGTGGATCGTCGAAACGTTGCGGACACTAATTGCTCAGTGACACTCGTGTCCCTTTCAGAAGCGCTTTTGGTCTTCTTATCATATTTACTCGTTTCTTGAACGGCTTGCTTATCCGAAGATTCTTGTCCGGCCTTTTTGGAAGCATTAGACTCCACTGCATCTGTTGACCAAATGTTGAGAATGGAATTAAGATTGTTCTCAATGCTACTCCACGTATTGAATTCGATACCACCGGGAGAGCCATCTTTTTGCTGGTTTATTGCTACCCCATCAGACTGTAACGATATTTCTCCAGCAACATTGGTATTTTTTCCACCACCTTTTCCACCACTTTCACCTCCTAAGAGATCGCCCCCGGTTTTCGTCTTGTATGTCTGTTTAATAAATGGCATGGCAATATGAAACTGCCGTGTCTCTTTATATTTAATAATAATGGTGGAACCCTGCATCTCATGATAATAATCAACCTGTCGCA
>JBBQVT010000029.1:0-34695 GCA_038211245.1 Desulfobulbales bacterium
TGACTGATATCGCCGACAAAACATTCTGCCCCTGCCTCTTCCACCTCGGGATATCGGTGCCGCCCGATGACTCGGGTCTCAATGCCCAATTCGAGCAGCCTATTGACAATGGCTTTACCGACAAATCCGCCGCCGCCAGTTACCAAAGCCTTTTTTATTGTCGTGGGGAAATCTTCTTCTGTGCCCATATGGCCAATTTTTCACGAAATATTTTGGCGTTATGTCGAATATCGACGGGGAAGCTTTTATGAAAGAGGAAATACTTGATCCCTTTGGTGAGTTCGCTCGCAGCGCTCAAATTTCGTATTTCTTCAAGTACCTGCTGCTTATTGATATTTTTAGCTTTATGCAATTCAATAACCATCACAGGCAGAGTAAAATCGTGGTCCCTGCCCGTAATTCCAACCAGAGCTGAACGATACACATCTGGGTGTTCATTGATAATGGCTTCACAGGGAATAGTGTAGAGCGGCCCGGTGGCAGTCTCCAGTCGATGAGCTCGCCTCCCGCAAAACCACAGACGGCCGCTCGCATCAAGATAGCCGACATCACCCATTCTGTGCCAGAAGGAATCGCCGTCTTGGATCTTTGCCAGCAGTGTCTCTTCAGGATTATTCTGGTAGGCCTTGGTCACCACATCGCCACGGACAATGATCTCACCAATCTCCCCCACGGCAATCAGCATATCATCCTTGAGCACCGGGACCGGGCTATCGGTGATGCCCATGATCCGCAGATCGATACCCGGTAAAGCACGCCCGACACAGGTACCTCTGCCCTTGCGGCTGAGTTCCCAGGTGTCGGCGAGAATTTCCCGGCCGGAGATGGAAGCAACCGGCAGGCTTTCGGTGGCACCATAGGGCGTAAAGATATTGGCTTCCGGCGGCAATATGTCAGTGACCCTTTGCAATACATCGTAGGGCACCGGCGCTCCGGCCATCAACACCTTGCGAACCGATTGTAAGACAATCCGATTTTTCTGACAATATCTGCTCACCACGTTCCATATTGCCGGGGAACCAAAAGAATAGGTGACCCGGTAGCGGTTTATTGAGGCAACGAATTTCTCCGCATTTACCTTGGCAGGCCTTGTGGCATCCATATCGGGAATCACTGCACAGGCACCAAGAGCCGCGGAAAACAGGGCAAAAAGGGGAAAGGCCGGTTGGTCAACATCCGTTGGACCTATGCCATAATATTCCCTGATGAGTTGCAACTGGGCACTAAAAACCCCATGTTCATAGCGGACCCCTTTCGGTGGGCCGGTAGAACCGGTGGTGAAGATAATGGCCGCCAGATCATCCTTACCTGGTTGGTAGACACTTGCCGACTCATTGGTGGCTGTCACATTGGCAGTGATATCCGGCCCAAAGAGTCCAAAGGAGTTGCCGCAGCAAAAATATCTTTCTACCGTATGAAACGGCTGAGGAAATATTTTCGAAAAGGCTATGGCCTTGGGGATTCCTATGAGAATCTTCGGTTCGACCCGTTTAATACAGCGCAGCAGGTTTTTATACCCCATGCCGGGGTCGATCAAGACAATCGGGGCACCGAGCTTAAAAAGGGCCAGAGTCAGAGTGATGAATTCAACAGAAGGGGTGACCATGAGGATCACCACATCGCCTGGAGCAACCCCATGCCAGGAAAAATAGGCGCAATATCGGTCAGATCTACTGTTCAGCTCAGCAAACGATATGGTCTTTCCGGACTTTGCTTCAATTATTCCGGGACGATCACCAAACTGCTCAGCAATCAGCACAAAGGATTCGGCAATATTCATTGCCACTTGCCCTTTCGTATCATGTCACCGGTTAAAAAATTGCGTGAGGATGGGGAGAATGTCGACGATTTTATCCTCCAGAACATAATGTCCTCCGTCGCTAAAATAGTGACTTTCAGCCTCTGGAAAACGTCTTTGCCATTCATTATAAAAATGATCGTTAAAGCAAAAATCTTTCCCACCCCAAAGCAGGAGAAGAGGAGTCTTCTGGTCCCGCAGGAGTGGCAGGCGGTTTTCTATTTCGACCAAAGGAGCATAACTTGAATGACTGGTATCCATCGGAATATCTTGAACAAATCTGGCAATGGCAATTCGGTTGTTCCAGCTATTGTAAGGTGCCAGATAACTCCTGGCGGTTTCCGCCGCCAGCCGTTTTTCGACAGCCATAGAGCACGCCGGGCCAGCAAAACCGTTAAATAATCTGACAATAATTTCGCCTACTACCGGCAGGCGGCAGAGGCGAATACGCCAAGGGAGTCTGGTTGAACGAAAAGCTGCCGTATTCATGAGGACAATCTTGTCTATATGGTCAAGGTGCTGCACTGCACAGCCGAAGCCTATCGCCCCACCCCAGTCGTGGACTATGAGCGAAAATCGCCCGATCCCCAAACAAACAAGTAAATATTCTAAATTTTCAATATGTTGGGCAAGGCAATAGGAATAATCGGAGGGTTTATCGGAAAGACCACAGCCCATATGATCAAGAGCGATCACTCGATGGCTCAGTCTAAAATGGGCGATGAGATGTCGATAATAATACGACCAAGTCGGATTGCCGTGGACCATGACAATAACCGGGCCTGTACCCTCATCTATATAATGAAGTCGACCACCTCGGACACTGAGATAGTTACTTTCGAAAGGATAGTCTTTATACACCGGTTATCACATTGCCACGAGGGGGAGATACTCAGGTTTCCAGCGGATTCGATCAATCAGTTTTTTCATTCTCGCCTCGTCGTTGTCATGCTGAAAGTCCGAATAGACGCAAGGCTTGCTGACTCCATGTTTGACCGCCGTCATAGCCACCGCCAAGGCCACCTTTTTGCCGACCTGGCGTATCATATGAATCGGCGGCATCAATCGGCCGTGGGCGATATCTTCCGGGGTCATCATTCCCGAGATCGCATATGCTGCGGCGGTGAAGAACTCGGGGAGCACCTCTCGGGCGCCTGAGGCGAGAACTCCCAATCCTACGCCGGGGAAGACCATGGCATTATTGCACTGACTGGTGAAAAACGAATCCTCGAGCGCATCCATGGCAGCACAAGGATTGCTGGTAGCAACCATAACCCCTTCCTCGTTCCATTTGCGGATGTTCTGGCAAAATACTTCAGGAGTGGAAATATGATGGAATAAAGGAAGAATCAGGGGGCGCGGAGTATTAAATTTCACTGCCTCTATGGCTTCTCTGCGGAAAAAGAAATCCTGGCCGGTGGTTCCTATCAAAACGGTAATACCGGCATGGCGAATAATCTCCGGGATATCAACTTTATTTGTTGGCGTGATCCAGGGATAATTCTTCTTCTCTTTGGCAAATTTCCGTTTATATAATGAGATATCGCGAGGGCTGGTGACAAGGCCCTTGGAATCGATCAAAAAGATGCACTCCAAAGCGTGTTTTTCAGATAATCCTTCAACGATAAGCGCATTACGAATTTGTTCGCCTATCCCCACTCCTCCTGCCCCGGCACCGTTGATGAGAAAACGCTGATCGGTCAGTTTCTCTTTTTTTACCTTCATTGCCGAAAGAATCGCCGCCAATGCGACTGCACCCGTCCCCTGGATATCATCATTGAAGGATATCACTTCATCGACAAAGGCATCGCGGATGCTGAAGGCATTGTGCCGCGAGAAATCCTCCCATTGGCAGAGGGCATTGGGGAATACATTGCGAAAGGCGCGTACAAATCTGCCGACAAAGGACAGGTACGCCTCCCCGTCTAATCTTCGGTGCCGCCAACCGAGATACTGATCGTCGGCCAGCAGCTTCTCATTATTGGTGCCGACATCCAGCGAGATCGGCAGGCAATGCCAGGGGGCAATTCCTGCACCCTGGGTGTAGAGCATCAATTTTCCAAGACACACCGCAATACCGCCGGCACCCTGATCGCCGATACCAAGCACACCCTGGTTATCGGTCACCACTGCCACCCGGATATCACGGTGGACAAACCTTCGCAAAATATCTTCCGCTCTATCAATATTGCCTGGGTAAAAATGCAGACCGTTGGCCTGGCGAAACATCGATGAGTATTTCTGCACCGCCAGCCCGATGGTGGGGGTGTAAATGATTTTTATGTATTTTTCAATATCACTTTGAATGAGGGCATGGGCCAGGGTGACATTTCTGTCAAACATCGCCCGGATAAAGATAAATTTCTCTATATCATCAGCTTTTTCATTAACCTTCAGCAGGGAGCTTTGCACTTGACCTTCGAGATTTCGCACCCCGGGCGGAAGTGTTGCCTCAAGATTGAGGAGCTTTCTCTCCTCCGGGCTGAAGGCCGTCCCTTTATTTATATAACTGCAGGACCTGGCCGCAGCACCGCTGGCATAGACAATAATTTCCCTGGTGTTGCCGTATTCATCATATTTAAACCTGTAGAGATTTGCTGCCATTCTCAACCCCCTCCATGTTAGCTCAATGAATTGTGCAATTGACAAGTGTCATTCTTTGCCGCATAATGCCCGGCCATGGAAACCTGGCAACTCATTTTGCAAAACAGCATAACGACACTTGATGGTCTGAAAAGACAATTGGATTGTGATGATAACGCATTAGGGCAAGTAATAGCAAACTTTCCCATGCGAATAAATCCCTATTTTGCAAAATTGATACAATATCCCGGCGACCCGATCTGGAAACAGGCGGTTCCCGATGTGGCGGAAATCGGTGATACAGTCTGCATGGCCGACCCCTTGGGAGAAGAGAATCTCAGTCCGGTTGCAAATCTTGTGCATAAGTATCCGGATCGGGTGTTGTTTCTGGTATCCAACCAATGTGCCATGTACTGCCGGTTCTGTACAAGAAAACGAAAAGTCGGCACTGCCGGGATGCACATTGACGACGCAACCCTGGCCGCCGGATATGCGTATCTTCGAAACCATCCGGAGGTACGAGAGGTCTTGTTATCCGGGGGCGACCCACTCCTGCTGCCGGACGAGGAAATTGCCGAAATCCTCGCAAGGCTCCGGGCGATTCCTTCAATAGAGATCATTCGCATCGGCACCCGGGTTCCGTCGGTTTTACCTATGCGCATTACCAGCCGACTTGTCGAAATTCTCAAAGCGCACCATCCTCTTTACATCAACACCCACTTCAATCATCCACTTGAAATAACAAAAGAATCCTCTCTTGCCTGCACTATGCTTGCTGATGCCGGCATTCCCCTCGGTTGTCAGACGGTTTTATTGAAAGGGGTAAATGACGATGCACAGACCATCAAAAAATTGATGCTGGCCCTTCTCCGTATCCGGGTCAAGCCCTATTATTTGTTTCAGGCCGATCTGACCCGCGGGACGAATCATTTCCGCACCCCAACCGAAACCGGCATAGCCATAATGCGCAAACTGTACGGTCATATTTCCGGGATGGCCATCCCGACCTTAGCACTTGATGCCCCCGGCGGCAAAGGTAAAATCCCCCTGGCACCGCAGTACATTTTGCAAAAAGGCAAAAATCTTCTTTTTGAAAATTACCTGGGAGAGGTCTGCACCTATCCTGAGGCCGGCGAAGGCTTCTGATACATTGCGATGAATGTATCGCCCCGACATCTCTGATTTTTCCAGGCGAATCCGCCCTTTTTATCTCTTTTTAGTGTTGTCATTTGCTTCTTTTCCCGCAATCAGTATAATTTAAGAACCGTTACGAAATAGGTTTCTTCTCCTCACCTTCACCAATCAGGATTGTAAAACATGACACAAGACGAACTCCTGGATAAAATTCTCAGCTCCGCCGAGCTTCCCACTTTGCCTACAGTTGCCTCAAAGCTCATTTCCCTGACAGCTAAGGAAGATGCCACCCTCGCCGACATCGGCGAACTTGTTTCCCGTGATATCTCTCTGTCGGCCAAGATTTTAAAGGTATCAAACTCGGCATTCTACAGTTTCCCGCAACAGATTGGCTCGATCCAACAGGCAGTGAGTATTCTCGGCATGAACGCCGTCCGCAGTCTCGTTTTATCATTCTCCTTTTTGAATATTAAAGGCGGGAAAGTCGCCAACCGCTTTGATTTCGAGAAATTCTGGGAAAAATCCCTGGCATCGGCAGTTGCCGCAAGACTCATCCTCGAAAAGGTCAAAGGCATCGATGCCGAGGAAGGATTTGTTACCGGCTTATTACAAAACCTTGGGGAATTGATCTTGGCGAGGACATTTCCCGAAGAATATGAAAAAGTATTACAAGACGTAGGCGACAGTCAAACCGACAGCTGTATTGCTGAGCAAGGAGTATTTGGTGCCGACCACACCCTTGTGGGCACCAGGGTCGCAAAGAATTGGGGATTCCCCGAATCCCTGGTTGCTCCCCTGGAATTTCACCATGATCCAGAAAAATACTCCGGCAGTAATGCCACCATCCGTACCACAATTAAAGCTGTGTATCTCTCCGATCATCTTACCAATATTCTGTTTTCCGACAAACCTGAGGCCGCCCATAAAAAATTCCATAAGGAGGCCACGAAACTCCTCGGCCTTACCGGGGAAGCCATCGAATCGATTCTTGAGCAGCTACATATTCGGGTGAAGGAAGCGGGGACCTATTTTAATTTGAAGGTTCAAACCTCCAAATCGGTCCAGGAAATCCTCCAGGAAGCCAATATTCGCCTGAGCCTCATCAATCTCGACTACGAGCAAATGAACAAACAGTTGATCCTGGCGAAGATCAACCTGGAAAATCTCACCAAAGCTTTAGAGGAAAAGAACAAAATACTCAATAATCTTGCTAATATTGACGGTCTTACCGGCATAAATAATCATCGATTTTTTCAAAATGCCCTCGATCAGGAGATCAGTCGCTCAATTCGTAACGGTACCTCCATTTCTTTGCTCTTTATTGATATAGATTTCTTCAAGAAGTTCAATGACACCTATGGCCATCAG
Source organism: Desulfobulbales bacterium (assembly GCA_038211245.1). GTDB lineage: Bacteria > Desulfobacterota > Desulfobulbia > Desulfobulbales > Desulfocapsaceae > Desulforhopalus_A. The sequence continues at coordinate 6,884 of JBBQVT010000029.1, forward strand.
GTTGGAGATTTCGTTCTCGCCCAATTCGCCAAGACCATCCACGAAAATATTCGCCAATATGATGTGTTGGCCAGATACGGTGGAGAGGAGTTTGTGGTTATCCTGCCGGAGACCACTACCGAAGAAGCAATGGCTGTCGGGGAGAAGCTCCGAGTTGCCATAGAATGCACAATTTTCAGAGATACACGTGAAGAATATCATGTAACCGCAAGTTTTGGACAGGCATGCGGCAAACCGTCCGTTGAAGATAATTTCAGCAAAGATACTCTGATAAGCCAGGCCGACCAGGCACTGTATGATGCTAAGGAAAAGGGGCGCAATCGGGTGGTAGCGTTCTCCCCGAAAAAGAAATGGTTTTCTTTCTAATGATTTGCAGCAACTGTTAATTATTTTTCGAAAGGATAATTCACATCATGTTTTCCGGATCGACATCAATCACCAGATCGCAATCGCGTTTAACCAAAGTTTTCCGCTCACCTCCAAGAGCTGAGCACAAAGCATGCAGTTCATCCGTATCAACACCCTTGAGGAGTACCTGCCAACGATAATTATCTTTGATTTTATCCAAGGGTGAAGGGGCCGGGCCAAGCACTTCGACGCGGTATTTTTCTTTTTCCACAGATTTCCGGCAAAACCGTGCAATGGTCAGTGCCGTTGCCTGCACATCGGTTTCCACCCGGCCTCCCACTCGCAGGACGGTAAGGCGGACGAAGGGCGGAAAAACGGGGTGCTTCCGCAAGCGCATTTCATGGTCATACATTTTTCGGTATTCATGTTGCCGGGCATACACAATGGCATAGTGGTTCGGTCGCATGGTTTGGATGATAACCTCTCCTGGTTCCTCGCCTCGGCCGGCTCTGCCGGTAACCTGGGTAAGAAGCTGGAACGTTTTCTCCGCTGCGCGAAAATCCGGCATGCTCATGCCGCCATCAGCCCACACCACTCCAACCAGGGTTACGTTGGGAAAATGGTGGCCCTTGGCAATCATCTGGGTGCCGATGAGGATATCGATTTTGCCGCTGTGCATGTCGGCAAGGGTGGCAATGAACTTCTTGCGGTCCGAGGCGGTATCGGAATCGAGTCTGGTGATTCGTGCCTCCGGCAGTAGCTCTCGGACTTCCTCCTCAACTCGTTCCGTGCCAAAACCTGCCGGCACGAGATCGGTGGAGCGACATTGCAGACAGATGGTTTTGCCGGGCATGGTGAAGCCGCAGTAGTGGCAGACCAATTGGTCCTTGCCTTTATGCAGGGTCAGGGATACATGGCAATGATTGCACTGCACGGGCGTACCGCAATCCCGACAGAGAACAACAGCGGAAAAACCTCGTCGGTTAAGGAGCAAAATGCTTTGGTGTCGATCCTTAATATTCCGGCGAAGCTTGTCCAGGAGTTCCGGTTGGATAACGCCTTTAGTGGCTTTTGCCGTTTTGCGGTTGAGATCAACCAAGGTTACCAAGGGCAACGACCGATTTTCTACCCGTTCGGTCATATTGAGTAAGATGTATTTGCCCGACTGCGCATGGGCATAACTGGTAATTGAAGGTGTCGCCGATCCGAGGATAACCACACTGCCGTGGTGTCGTGCCCGCAGCACTGCGAGATCCCTGCCATGATAGCGAAAGCTGTCATCCTGCTTATAGCTTGCGTCATGCTCTTCATCGACGACAATCAGTCCCGGATCCTTTAAGGGCGCAAAAATTGCCGATCGTGCTCCGATAACCACCCGGGCCTTGCCTGCCAGGGCCAGGGAAAACTGGTCAAATCTTTCTGCTCCTGAAAGTCCCGAGTGAAGAAGAACCACCTGATCCCCGAAGCGAGATAAAAGGTGCGATTCCAACTGGGTCGCCAGGGCAATTTCCGGCACCAGAATGAGTACATCACGGCCCAAAGCCAAGGTTTCTTCGGCTGCCTGGAGATACACCTCGGTTTTGCCGCAGCCGGTTATCCCGTGCAGAAGAAAAGGGGTGAAACTGCGTTGCCGTATCGCCGGCAGGATGCTGCTCAGCACCTCGGTTTGTTGCGGAGAAAGGTGTTCCGGGCGTGGATAATAGTGCAACTGCTCTCCGAAGGGGGTACGAAAAACCCGTTTTTCGGTGACGACGATCAATCCTTTAGCCTGTAGATTTGTTAGTGCCTTTGACGCCCCTGCATAACAGTTTCGTAAATCCCTGAGAGCGACGGCTTTGCCTTGATATTCCTGAGTAAGGCAATGGAGACTGTAAAGAGCTCGGGCCTCGGAGAGGCTAACCTCTACGCTGTTCTCTGTGCTCATGGTCTGTCGATATTTTTTGATTTTTTCAGGGCTGGCATCAATATCTACGGGAGGAGCCAAATGGTCATGGGCGAAGGCGTAACAGGTTTCGCGCTTTTCCCCGACAGTATCCTGAGACAGCGTAACATCAAGGGAAAGCATTTGTGTTTTCAGGAGCTTGCCGGCCAATTTTTTGCTGCTCATAGCGGCGAGAATCTTCGTAGTTTCCCGCGGACCAAGCTGGCCTTGAGCGACAATTTGCCTAATCCATTGGGGAATTTTGTCGGGAAAGAGGGCGAGCAGAGAGGCTGGATCTGTCTTTAAAACCAGCCTTTTCTGACTTTTTTGAGTGAGTCCGCCGGGCAAAGCAGTTTTCATTACCAATCCAAGGGGATAATGGTAATAATTTGCTACCCAACGGAAAAACGGCACGAGGCTCTCGTGAAAGATCGGCGCATCCCCGAGAAACTCAAGTATCTCTTTTATCTTGTATGTAGTTTCCAGCGGCGTGGGCTGACGGCTGACGACATAACCGGTTACCTTGCGGTTCCCAAGTGATACCAACACCCTGCGGCCGACAAGATGACCTGTTTCGATATCCTCGTGCTGTTTGGACACACTGTAGGTTAAGGTATGCTCAAGGGGGGCGGTAACGGCGACCTCCAGAAACGTCATTTGCCTGCGACAACCTCTTTCAGGTGTTCAAGCAACTGCTTACCGAGGCCGGGGTGCCTGAGACCATAGGCGATGATTGCTTTCAGGTAGCCCATTTTATCGCCGGCATCAAAGCGTGTGCCTTGAAATTCATAGGCATACATGGCCCGTTTTTTGGTGAGGGCGAGCAGTGCATCGGTGAGTTGAATCTCGCCGCCGTGGCCGGGGGTGGTGGTATCGAGAATGTTAAATATCTCCGGCATGAGAATGTATCTGCCGATGATCGCCATGTCCGAATCGGTGGTTCCCGGCGCCGGTTTTTCGACCATACGCGAAACTTTGAAGGTATGATCGTGGACGTCTTTTTCGCCCTCGACAATGCCATATTGGAAGGTTTCACTCTGCGGCACCCGCTGAATGGCGACAATAGACTCCCCCACCTCATCAAAGAGGTCGAGCATCTGCTTGGCACAGGGGACTTTGCTCAGCACTAGATCATCGCCAAGACATACCATGAACGGTTCATTGCCGACCACGTGGCGGGCGGTCCAGATGGCATGGCCCAGCCCCAGAGGTTTTTTCTGCCTGACCGAAACGATATCGATCAGATTGGAGATGTTGTTGAGTTCTTCGCCGAGAACTATCTTATTTTTTTCTTTCAAGACCGCATCAAGATGAAAATTATAATCGAAGTGGTTTTCAATTGCCGATTTGCCTTCGCTGGTGACAAAAATCACCTGATCGATTCCTGACGCCACCACCTCTTCGACAATATATTGGATGGTCGGGCGATCGACGATGGTCAGCAATTCTTTAGGGATAGATTTGGTCGCCGGTAGAAATCTGGTACCTAGACCGGCAACGGGGATAACAGCTTTACGTATTTTCATAAAAACCTCTTTTTTGATAACAGGAAGTTAGGTGGTATGGTATGTATCCGCGCAAACATTTGCGGGAAACCGAGAAGCCGAACCCGATAGAGTATCTGGACAGATGATTATTCAACAACGACTAGCATACTTGAGACAGCTATTTTTTTCATGAACATTTTTTACCCCGACAATCTGCCGATAAGCGCCCACAAGGATGCCATTATCACAGCCTTGCGCACCCACCAGGTTATTGTTGTTGCTGGAGAAACAGGATCAGGAAAAACTACCCAGCTGGCGAAAATGGGCCTTGAGGCTTTTCCTGACAGCGACCTGCTTATCGGCTGTACCCAGCCGCGTCGCCTCGCTGCTTCCACCGTTTCCGCCAGGGTTGCCGAAGAATTGGGGCCCCTCGCCGACTTGGTCGGCTATAAAATCCGTTTCGACGACGGCACGACACCGTCAACCAGAATCAAATTCATGACCGATGGCGTACTCCTTGCCGAAACCCACCAGGATCGACGCCTCAAAAAATACGGCATACTGATCATTGATGAGGCCCATGAGCGCAGCCTCAATATCGACTTTCTTCTCGGCTATATCAAACAGCTCCTGCCCCGGCGTCCCGAACTGAAGGTCATCATCACTTCGGCGACCATCGACACCCAGGCCTTTGCCGATCACTTCGGAGGTGCCCCGATCATTACAGTCGCCGGCCGCTCCTATCCGGTGGCCGTGCGCTATTGTCCTCCAGCAGATGAGGCGTCCGGCGAAAGGGACGAAGAACTCGATCATTGCTTGCAAACCGTATGTGAGCTTTATGAAAATGAGCCGAAGGGCGATATTCTCGTTTTCCTGCCGACCGAAAAAGATATTCGTGAGGCTTGCCTGGTCCTGGAAAAGAAGATTACAGGCGCCGTAGTCCTCCCTCTTTTTGGGCGCTTGCCGGCTGTTGACCAGAAGAAAATCTTCCAGAAGTTCAACCAGGTAAAGATCGTCCTGGCGACCAATGTCGCCGAAACCTCGATTACCGTTCCCGGCATCCGCTATGTCGTTGACAGCGGGCTGGCGCGGATCTCCCATTACAATGTCAGGGCAAAGACCACCAGCCTGCCGATAACGAGAATTTCCAGGGCCGGTTGTGACCAGCGTAAAGGCCGATGCGGCCGAATCGCACCTGGCATCTGTATCCGTCTCTACTCTGAAGAGGATTATAACGATCGTCCGGAATACACCCTGCCGGAGCTGCAACGATCAAACCTGGCCGATGTCATTCTCCAGATGATTTCCCTAGAACTTGGCCATCCCGAGAATTTTCCGTTTCTTGACCCTCCCCATAAAAGCGCCATCAAAGAGGGATACCAGCTGCTCAGTGAACTCGGGGCGATAAACGACAGGAGGCACCTGACCGAACGTGGGCGGATTATGGCCGATCTGCCTATTGATCCGTGTATTTCCAGGATCATTATCGAGGCAAAGGACAATAATTGCCTGCGAGAAATCAAAATCATCGCCGCCGTCCTGGCCATCCAGGATCCGCGTATCCGCCCGGTTGATCATGAAAAAGAGGCCGATGAAGTGCATAAAGCATTTCTGCATCCCCAATCCGACTTCATGACCCTGTTGAATATCTGGAATTCGTTCCACGATGTACAGGATACAGTGAAGTCCTGGTCGCGACTGAAAAAGTATTGCAAAGGCAAGTATCTTTCTTTCCAGCGGATGCGCGAATGGATTGACCTGTATGATCAACTTCGGCGAATTCTTGAGCGCCGGGAAGGGTTCACCGACAATGCCGTCAATGCCTCCTATGAACAGATTCATAAGGCCCTCCTCGCCGGGTTTTTGCGCAACCTAGCCCGGAAAAAGCTCGGCAATCTGTATCATGGTGCCCATAACCGCGAACTGACGATCTTTCCCGGTTCTCACCAATTCATGAAGGGCGGGCAATGGATCGTTGCCGCATCGTTTATCGAGACAACCAGGCTTTATGCCCTGACGGTTGCAACCATTGAGCCTGAATGGATCGAGACCATAGCCGGCTATCTGTGCAAATATTCCTGGACCAATCCGCACTGGCAGAAGAAGACCGGACAGGTGGTCGCCGATGAGACGGTGACTCTCTTCGGATTGATACTCAGTGCCGGAAACAAGGTGAATTTTGGCAAACGCCATAAAAAAAATGTCGCCGAGGCCCGCGATATTTTTATCCAGTCGGCACTTGTCCAGGGCGAAATGACCGGTAACTATAGTTTTCTGCAAAACAATCTGGGGCTTATCGCCAAATGGCAGGAGGTGGAAGAGAAGTTGCGGGTCCGCACCATAGTCGCCGATGAATTGTCGTTTTATCGCTTCTATGCGGAAAAAATTCCTGCCGATGTCTACGACCAGGGAACCTTAAACCGTTTTCTAAGAGTGAAAAACAACCAGATTTTACTTATGATGAGCGACGAGGAGGTCCTCAAGCGTAGACCGGATGAACTGGAACTCATCGATTATCCACCGACAATGAACATTGGCGCCTTGCAAATTCGCCTGGAATATCATTTCGAGCCGGGCTCCGACCACGATGGCGTCACCTTTCGGCTGCCCATCGATTTTGCCGTCACCGTCTCCCCCGCCATCTTTGATTGGCTGGTACCCGGACTGTTGCAGGAAAAGCTGACTGTTTTGTTGAAGGCCCTGCCGAAGTCTCTACGAAAAAAATTAGTGCCGATAAACGACACCGTAACCTGGCTACTGGATGACATGCCCAGGGGAACGGGTTCACTCCATGCCGCACTTGAAGCTGCCATACTGAAACGCTTTAATATTTTGCTGCAACGAATTGATTGGTCGGAAGAATTACCTGTTCACCTCCAGCCACGCTTTCTTCTTTTCGGCGATGACGGCAAGGAAATATGTGCCGGGCGCAACCTCAAGCGCCTGCTTGATTCAGGCTTCAAACCTAAGAACGTACCACAGCAACCGACGCTGCAAAAAGATGGCGAGGCAATAGTCAAAAGATGGCGGGGAAGTGAACAGAGAGATTGGAGCTTTCATGGACTGCCGTCTGCTATCCCAACCTTTACCCAGCAAGGGGAGGTCTCAGGATTTCTCTACCCGGTTCTTGTACCGCAAGCGGATAAAGGTTGTGTAGCTATCGGCTTTGAAAAAAACATGCGGGTGGCGGAAATAAAAAATTGGGCTGGAACGCTCTTTCTCTACAGACTGCAATTCGCCGACCAATTCAAAGCCCTAAAAAAAATGTGTGCAACGTCATTTTCGGGACCATCGGCAATCTTTCTCTTTGACTTAGATATGACACACAAAGAGGCTTTTGAGGCGTTGCTGGATTTCCTCCTGCACCTCATTTTCGGTCCTTTTCCTTCGGGAATTATTAAAGAAAATCAATTTATCGAGAAAGTGGCGGATGTCAGAGTGCAGGGACTATACGTTGTAGGAAAGAAAATGTGCGAGGAGTTTTTACGTCTTTTACGCAAACGACGTATGGTATTTGATTCTCTCCGAAAAATTTTTACCCCGGAAAAAACCAATCTGTATCGCCCCGAGAAAGAAACCGAATTTTATGCCCATCTGGGCGACATTTTTCCAAAAGATCTCATGCTGCAGCGGTACGGGGTGTCTTTTCCCGACCTTGATCGACAGTTGCAATGCCTGCTTATCCGAATCGAAAGATTTTACGCCAATCCGGCTAAAGACCACCAGAAGGCGGCACCGCTCAGCAAACATCTCCGTAACCTGACACACCTTGCTGCTCAAAGTGAGGAATTGTCGAAGGAAGCCTTGGAGCTTGCCGCCATCTATAAAATGATGGTGAATGAATATAGAATCGCTCTATTTTCACCGGAAATAAAGACACGTATGCCGATTTCCGAGAAAAAACTTGAGGAACAATGGCGGGCAACCCTGACAAGGTGCTAAGCAGCTTTCAGCTGTTTAAAACCATGCCGGTAACATGCTTCAGACTATCCATGGAATAGGGCTTGGGCAGGGTGTTGACAAAGCCGTATTTCCGACAGTCATCCATGACCGGATCAAGGATGGTGCCGCTCATGGCGATAACCTGCACAGTTCTATCTATCTCATGCAGTAACCGGCAAGTCACCACAGCCGATTCGCCGTTGGCATCGGACAAGTCGAGGATAATGAGCGGCCGGGGCAAAAGTCGATTATTGACGAATCGCTGCATTTCCTTGAGGGCGTCGGCCCGGTTTGCCGCCTTGGCGACCATATATCCCAAATGTTCCAACATTATTCTGCCGATTTCCCGCATTTGCTCATCCGGCTCAATCAACAATACATGTCGTTCCCCGACGATTGCTGTTTTCGAAACAATGCTTTGGCCGCCCCTGTCCTGCATGATCGGTAGATACAAGGAAACGGTGGTTCCCGTCCCCTCTTCGGAATCGACAACGACATGTCCGCCATGGTTACGAAGAGTTGCATACACTACGGTCAGGCCAAGGCCCATACCCTTAAGGGCGCCCCGCTCCTTGGTGGAAAAATAGGGATCAAAAACCCGAAAGAGCTGTTCACGGCCTATACCCTTACCGAAATCAAGAATTTCCACTACGCCATAGGTTCCTGCCGAGACATATTGACCGGACATTAACCGCGGGGTATCAAAGATGCTCTTGCCGATGCGTATCTCAATCCTCCCGTCGTCAGCCGCCTCAACTCCGTTTTTCAGCACATTGGTGATTGCCTGACTGATCTCTTCTTGGTCGACATACACTGGGTAATCCTCACAATCCGCATAAATATTGTAGTCACCCGGCTCGTCCTGGTAAAAATCGTCCACTGCAGTGCGAACCAATTGGCCAATGCCGACAGTCTCTCTGCTGACGATACCAAAGTTGGAAAAACAAGAAATCTGTCTGGTCAGATCGACGGCGACCAGTGCCGCCTTTCTCGCCTGTTCGATAAGTTTGAGCCGTTCGTCGCCGTTTTGGTTTTTTCCGTAATGGGCGAGAATATCAAGATTACCGCATATGACCGTTAGAAGATTATTAAAATCATGGGCAACACCTCCGGCCATGCAGCTCATTGCATCCATTTTTTTTACGAGCTTTATGGCGTTATCAAGGTCCTTGTTATGCTGCTCTGCCTGATATTGGCGGGTAATATCTCGGAGTATGCAGAGACCAAAGATATCATCAGCCTCGGCAACCGGCAGAAATGATCCGATAATCACCCGATTTTCAAGCAGTAAGGGCGATTCCTCGGAAATTTCATATCCACCCATCCCTCGAGCGATGAGCTGTTCATTGGTCCATTGCCTGATGGGCTCGTGCAAGTGCCCACAATCTATTGCCTCGGTAAAAGTCCTTCCAAGAAGCCGTTCTTCCCGACTGGAAAGAAGGTCAAGGGCTGCCCGGTTGGCGGTAAATATTTTTCCGTTGTTGCTCAATTCAAGGATGCCTTCATCGAGATTGGCAAGCATCATGGCCAAATGCCGCTTTTCCGAAAGGAGCTCACTCGTAACTGTTGACGGTTTGAGCCCAAACGGAATGCGGGCATCTCTTTTATTTTCCTTAAAAAGTGGTGCTTTCTTCCTTTGACCAAAGGTGTGCAGTGCTTCGCGGATGTGTTGGCGCATCTCTTGCAAATTACCCTTGGCAATGCACAGATCGCAGTTGATATCCTTGGTGATTCTTTCCTGATCCTCAAGAATAATGGCCGAGAGAACGACGATGAAGATCTCTTGGTGTTTTTTCGTGTGTCGCAAAATCCGGCAAAGCTGTTCGCCACTGACAAGCGGCATAATCAGGTCGGTAAAAACCATGTCCGGCTCATAATCCTGAAGAATTTCCAAAGCTTCAAGACCTGTGCCGGCAGTTTTAACAGCACACCCTTCCTGGATGAGAAGAGTAGAAACTGCTTTCAGGAGAACTGGATTATTATCGACTACCAGGGTTTTTATGGCCATTTATTGTCTAAAAATCACATCCTTAAAAAAGCTGACCAGCTTTCGCCTTCTGCCGGCCATTTTCAACTGCTCGGGAATGAGGTCTGTCTGATTTATCTTCATCACCGACATCTTGTATTCAATATGACTTGCCAGGCGGTTGTCGATGTACCAGGCATACATAAGCCCCATCAATAAGCCCGGTGGCGTGAACCCCTCGCCTTTATTGACTAGTCGGGTATAATGGTTGTCATCCTCCGTGCAACACATCCGTGCAAGAGCCAGAAACAATCTTACCTGTGCATGGTCCAGATAGCATCTGCGCCGATCTTTATCCTGCAGATACAGGTGATACACCCGGCCAAGTGAGAGTCCATCAATTTGCACTTCATGCATCACTTTTTTTTTGGCGTAATTGCCAAGAAGTGATTCGCCCAGAGCGATCATCAGTGCAATCTCAAGTTTTTGCCTGATTTCGATCTGATCTCCTCTAATTTTAAGAGACCTGTCGGCCGGGTCAAAAAAAGAAAAGACATTATCCCACTGCTGGTCCCGGTTCCAGTATTGTCGGTCTATGCAGTAGATGGCATCGAAATAATTGAGGTGATGCAGAGGGATAACCGGATGATTCCAAATGATATCAGAGAGATCGGCCTTCAACCCCTGAACATCAATCTTCAGAGCATCGCCAACACAATGGATCGGCACCTTTTCCAGTTTTTCTTTGATGCCGGCAAACCTTTGGCATGGCAGGATGCATGCTCCATCCGGAGGTGCATAACGGGTCGATAGGCTATATTTTTCTTGGACATTCGGCCTCTGGCCAGGGAGAAAACAGCTGCGCCCATTATACAGCCCTTTTATTGCCAGGGCTAAAATGTCCGGATCGTGCTGGATGACACCTCTTTCCACCAGGGCTTCCCGTGAATACACCCCGCATTCAATGGGAATATAGTGCTCGTGAAAAAGTTTGTCCCGGTCGACAAAGATGGGAACCTTGCCCTCTACGGCATAGCTTTGCAGCACCGATGCCGGAATGTCATTTAACGAGATACAGAGCACCTCGTTAAAGAGCCCCCTCGTGCCTCCCGGAATATTCTTTTCATAGGCACGGATCATGTCCGAAACATGAAATTTTCTCTCCGGATCGGCAATACTCAAATCAGTTTCTCCCGCCTGGACCCAAAGATTTGATACTAAGACCTTTAAGGCTTTCCGGTTGTTGCGAACGGCATCGGCCAAACCAGGCACTTTAAAAACCGGAATGATTGACGAATACAAGCTGCCCGGTGCAAGGATTAAAATATCGGCATCTTCGATATCCGCCAGTACTTCATCGTATATTCGAATGGTATCGCAATAGTCAACCTGAACACTGTCGACGGGAAAGCCCCTGCGTGACTCGCTCAGTTTATGTTCACCGACTATCTCCACGCCGTTGGTATACAGTACCCGCAGCTGGGCCGGCGTAGACGTGCAGGGAAGTACCGCCCGTTCACAGGCACCAATTACCCTGGCCAGTGCATTAATGCCTTTAAACATTGCCCTGTGCAGCCGCTCCTGCTCCTGAGCCAACTGTTCATTTCCTACGCCCTGATCGATTTCTCGGTACACAGCGGCAACAAACAGCAAGTTACCGAGACAGTGCGGGCGTTCCAGCGTTTCTGTCAACCTTTGGTCGGAAAAGAGATATTCCAACAGATATTTCAAATATTGTTCCAAGGCCCGAGGCAGGTCACTGATGCGGCTGGCAATATCTTGGAACTGCTGGGTCTCCTTGACAAACGGCTGGGTAAAGCGCAGGTTGAAGATTTCGGCAAGGATCGTGGCAATTTTACCCGCCTCGAAGCTGTTAACAGTATATCTTTTCTGCAAATTGCTGCTTTCGATGGACGACAGCAAAACATGCCGCATATCGCCAACGGCAACGAGCGGTAGATCTTTGAGCAGCTCTCCTGTTGAGCCGCCATTGTCAGTGACACAGACAATGGATCGTGTCTGTGGAAAGATCTCTTTCAGCCCGACAAAAGGCTTTTTTGCCCAGTTTTCCCTTCGTGAATCGCCGCCGACAATATTCGACAGCCCGGTACCCCCGCCGAATACCACGACTTTAACCTCTTCAACACTCGTCTCGAGGAGTTCATTGCGCAAAGCGAGAAGATGTGTTCTGGCAATCGAATGTACATTGTCGGGAACTCCGCGGAGCACCAGATCGACAATTTTTTCCCGTAGATCGAGCTGCGGCAGGAGGTCCAGCGGTGAGAGCTGAATGTGTTGAATTTCCCTGAATTTCTCAAGTATCAAACCTGACCTCATAAGGTTGGAATCGGTATGCATTCCACCCATTGTCTCTAATTTTCCAAAAACAGTCAAATGATTATCGGGTTCCCAGCAGATATCGCTCGACTCGCAGCAGTTCCTCTTGCGTGTCGACTTCTATGGAATCATGTTGGGTTATCACCAATTTGATCTTGTAGCCGTGTTCCAAGGCTCGTAATTGTTCAAGTTTTTCAAATCGTTCCCACTCACCCTCGGGCAGTGCTACAAAGGACAAAAGGAAGCTTTTGCGATAAGCATAAAAACCAAGGTGTTTATAATATGTCGGTTTGTTTTTGTCGTTCGGGTTACGCTGAAATGGAATGGGTAATCGGGAAAAATAAAGCGCATAGAAATCACGGTCGAACACCGTTTTTACATGGTTCGGATCGTTTATCTCTTCCGGACGGATGATTTTATAAATTAAGGTAGACATCGGCAAAGCCGGGTCATCAAGCAGGGGTTGGGCAACCTGCTGCACCACCTCGGCCGGAAAAAGCGGCTGATCACCTTGTATGTTCACCACCACGTCATCCTCGGAAATGTTGAGAATTTCGGCAGCCTCGGCGAGCCGGTCGGAGCCGGAGACGTGATTATTGCGGGTCATGACATATTCGCCGCCAAAACCTTCAACACAGCGAGCGATACGTTCATCATCGGTGGCGACAACAACCCGGGAAAGAATTGCCACCGCCCGGGCTCGTTCCACCACATGTTGAATCATCGGTTTGCCGGCAATCGGCGCCAACGGCTTTCCGGGAAAGCGGTTTGATTCGTAACGTGCAGGAATGATTGCTATAACTTCAGGTTTTTGTATTCGCATAGTAAAGGTGCTGGTTATTTCAAGATGGGTCGGGTACTGTGCTGCTCTCCCCATGGAATAAATAAGCCGTCGTCAAAGAATGACATTGCCCGCATAACACTAACGGGAACGGCATAAGGAGCCTAAAGAAAATGTTCAAAAATTGTTTTGTTATTCCCTAACCGCTCCTCATCAATATGACGGAAGGAAGAGCGATGCATCCGCCCCTATCAATATCCGTTTCATCTACAATAGATTCAGCGACTTTTCTACAAAAAGCGGTTGACCTGGCGAAGAAACTCGAACTCCCCTTCGTAGATCAGATGTCTCCATGTTTGTCTGATGTACTTCTCGCTTATACCGCGGAAGGCTTGAAACTTCTACAATTATTGCCAGGTTCAAAGAATCCTCGCTGTCTTCTCTTTGTCGATTTTGCGTACGGTAAAAATGGATACCGATTAGCAAAAGATTGTACGGCCAAGCAACCGCTTGCCCGGGCTAACGGCATAAAACCCGGGTTACGACCTAATGTCTTGGACGGTACCGGTGGACTCGGCGGCGATGCCTTTGTTCTGGCAAGCCTTGGGTGTCGGGTGACAATGTGTGAAAGATCGCCGATCATCGCCGCTCTTCTCCACGACGGATTACAACGAGCGGCACAGGAGGCAAAAACGGCGGTGATCATAACAGAAAGATTGCAGTTGGTGGCTGCCGACACGCAAACCTATCTGCAAAAGTGTCGGGAAATCTATGCAACCGTGTATCTCGATCCGATGTACCCGCATCGCCATGATTCCGCCCTCAATCGCCAATCAATGCGGACTATCAGAACTCTTGTCGGTGCCGATCAGGATTGTGGCTCATTGCTGGAAACCGCCCTCAAACGGGCAGCAAACCGAGTGGTGGTTAAACGTCCCCACTCCGCGCCAACCCTCACCGAGCAGGTCCCTTCCCATAGTATTGCCATGAAAAACAGTCGCTTCGATATTTATCTCACCTTCAACAATCAGCCAATCTAGATCACTTATGATATTTTTCTCCAGCCTTGATAGTGTATGCTCGGTAGAGCTGCTCGACCAGGAGCATCCGGGTCATATCGTGGGTAAATGTCATCTGCGACAAGGAGAGGAGAAGATGCGCAGTTTGCAAAACACTCGCTGAATGGCCATCGGGACCGCCGATAAGATAACACACCTGCTTAACCCCTTGCATCTCCCACTCATCAAGCTGTCGAGAAAGTGCTTCGGAGGAAAATTGCTTGCCCCGAGTGTCGAGAACGACAACCAGCGCGCCAGGAGGCACTGCCTGCAAGAGCTGCATACCCTCTGAATCGATGGCTGATTGCCGGCCCCGTATCCGTCCTTTTTCTTTCAACAGTGTTATGGAAAAAGATGTGTAATGACGCAAGCGCGATGCATATTCTTCCACACCTTCGGCGAGAAACCTGTCTTTAATTTTCCCTAGAAACAGCAGTTCATGCTTCATGGCTGTTTGAAGAGTGGCAAGCGCAGCAGGAAAAATCGGCGGTTTTCAGGATTTCCTGCAGAACTTCGCAGAATTGATGGTATGAAATACTTTTATCAATACCAGGACAGGAATCGGCGATGGTCAGAAAATTGTTTTCATCGGCGAGTATGGAGGGATGCAGGGGCCATTGGGCGCATCGCCAAGGCCTGCCTTCATGAACCTTACAGCCCTGGTCATAAAAAATACAATGGCCGTCGACCGTCTGCATCTGCACCGTTGTGCCGGTAGTTCGCCAGAATTTCCGGCGAATTTCCTCTACCGGCATCTTCAGGGCAGACTCCATTCTTTTCCTGTCATCTTCATTGAGAGATACGGTGGTATGACCGTGACAGCAAGCACCGCAACGTTGGCAGGAGAAAATCCTGGAAAGTAACGCCATATTAAAAAAACCTCGATAAAAAATACAGCAAATGGTTGGCGCAGGGGCACAGCCCAGACCTTGAATCGGGAGGGGAGAACATACACTGCAACGAGGCGGTTTGCATTAAAAAGCCGCTGGGAGGTCTACTCCGGCGAAGCGGCGGGAGGGAAATACCATCAGGCATTGCCAATGACATCTTCGTAGGTGGCAATATCTATACCGTATTGCATTGCCGCCGCCTTCCATTTGAATTCATCGGGACTGTTAAAGATTATCTCATCATTGGCAGGAACGCTCAGCCACCCATTGGAAATCAATTCATGTTCGAGCTGCCCGGGCCCCCAGCCGGTATAACCAAGGAGGAAAAGGTATTTTTTCGGTCCACGCCCTAGGGCAATATCCTCAAGAACCCTGGTTTCTCGGGTGAGCGACACGGTGTCACTGATATCCAACCGGTGTTCAGTAACATAGTCCGAGAAATAGAGAATAAAAGCCGACTCCAGTTCAACCGGACCACCGATATGCACCGGTGGTAAATCGCCCTGGGGAATAGGCAGATTGGCGCCACGAATAATTTCGGCCAGAGAAAAGATGCGGTTTGGTTGATTAATAGCTACTCCCATCGCACCTTCATCGTTATGCGCACATATATAGATCACATGCTCCTCAAACCGGGGATCGGGCATCTGTGGGGTCGAGACCAAAAAGGTGCCGGTGAGAGAATTGATTCCGGATGATGTTTGTTCCTTCATAACCGATCCTTGTTTTGAGAATTGTCTGTTTCAAAGGCACATAAAAAGGGAGATGCTTTCCCTACCCCGATTTCTTGACCCATAATGTGTCTTTTTTTAAGATTCTAGCAGACTCCTGTTCGTCCCGTCAAGGCCTTGGCCCGGCAATTCATCGAATGACACACAACATTACCGACCAGACAAGAGATTGGCCATGACAAATCTGCCCGTATGACATAGTATGAGTGAGTAATATGCCAGAGTATGAATGTTAATATCGGTAGCCATATGCCTTCGGGGACTATAATGAAGAGTGATTTACAAAGAATATTGACCTGCGATCATCATGACCCCTTCCGTTATCTCGGCGCCCATTTTGATGTACCGAAAGCAGGCATGGTAACACTCCGTACCTTTCAACCGCATGCCCGAGAGATCAAGCTGCTGCTCTCTGAAATAGCCATCGACATGACCCAGAGTGCGATGGAAGGGCTGTTCGAGTCGGTTCTCGTCATTGACGAATTGGCCGCCCCCCTCCTTGCCCCCTACACCTATCGTTATGAAATACATTTTCACAGTGGTGTGGTGATTATCACCAATGATCCCTACCGCTTTCCGGTACTTCTCGGGGAACAGGACCGCTTTCTCTTTAATGCCGGGAGAAACTACAAACTCTATGAGCATCTGGGTGCTCATCGTACAAACTGCCATAGTATCGACGGCACGGTTTTCAGGACTTGGGCGCCCAATGCCCGGGCGGTTTCAGTAATCGGCAATTTTAATAGCTGGGACGGTCGAGTGCATCCAATGCGATCTCTCGGGGCTTCGGGAATATGGGAGCTTTTCCTGCCCCACCTGCCGCAGGAGGAAATTTATAAATTCCACATAAAAAGCCACCATGGCGATATTCTGGAAAAATCAGATCCCTTTCAGTTCTATGGGGAACTTCGACCAAAATCGGGATCTGTCGTCAGGTCAATCAACAATTACACCTGGCACGATGACGAATGGCAAGAGGCACGAAGGACAACCGCACCCTATGACCTGCCCATGTCAATATACGAAGTCCATCCCGGTTCCTGGCAGAGAGATCCGAGCAATCGCGAGAGATTTTTAACCTTCAGAGAGCTTGCCGGCACCCTTATTCCTTACGCGAAACAGCTGGGATTCACCCATATCGAATTGATGCCGATCATGGAGCATCCTTTGGATGAATCGTGGGGATATCAGGTTACCGCACCCTATTCCATTACCAGCCGATACGGTACTCCGGAAGACTTCATGTTCTTTGTCGATACTTGCCACCAGAATGAATTGGCGGTTATTCTCGACTGGGTCCCCGCCCATTTCCCTAAGGATGCGCACAGTCTCGGCAAGTTCGATGGATCGGCTCTGTATGAGCACGAAGACCAACGGCGCGGTTCACATCCTGAGTGGGGAACATATATTTACAACTACGGCCGCAATGAAGTGAGCAATTATCTTATTGCCAACGCCTTGTTCTGGCTTGACAAATACCACATTGACGGACTGCGGGTCGATGCGGTGGCATCAATGATCTATCTTGATTATTCAAGAAAGGATGGGGAATGGCTGCCCAATTGCTACGGTGGCAGGGAGAACCTTGAAGCCATCGAATTTCTGCGCCACCTTAATTCAATCGTCTACGAGCTTTTTCCCAACACCCTGTTGATTGCCGAAGAATCGACCAGCTTCTACGGGGTTTCCAAACCGACCAACCATGGTGGACTTGGCTTTGGATTCAAGTGGAACATGGGTTGGATGAACGATATCCTTAATTATTTTTCAAAGGATCCGCTTTATCGCAAGCATCACCACAACAGCCTCACCTTCTCAATCATGTACGCCTTTTCTGAGAACTTCGTCCTGCCGCTTTCCCACGACGAGGTCGTGCACGGCAAAAAATCCTTGATTGAAAAAATGCCCGGGGATATTTGGCAGAAATTCGCCAACCTCCGTTTGCTGCTCTTGACCATGTGGATGCATCCCGGCAAGAAACTGCTTTTTATGGGCGGGGAATTTGGCCAATGGCCGGAATGGTATTGTAAGCAAAGCCTTGACTGGCACCTGCTGGAAGAGAATGGATATCACCGGAAATTACAAACGTTTGTAGGTGATTTGAACCGGCTTTACACGACTCACCGGGCATTGTGGGAGCAGGATTTCAGCGGAGCAGGATTTTCCTGGCTCGATCTTGAAGACAGAAACAATTCCATCATCTCCTTTGCCAGATTCGGTAAAAATCGCCGAGATCAGCTGGTGGGTGTCTTCAATTACACCCCACAGGTCTTCACCGACTATAAGATAGGTTTGCCGGATGCTTGCAGATACCAGGAGATTTTTTGTTCAGATTACGCCCGCTATGGCGGCACGGAGGGGAGTGACCAACAAATTTATCAGTCGATTGCCGAGCCCTACGCTCAGGCACCATACCACACAAGAATATCAATACCGCCGCTGGCCGGCGTCATTTTAGCACCGATCAACGATTAGGAGCTTGCCATGCCAAAGAGTACTCTGCACCCACCAGGGGATAAAATGAAAAAAGCCATCCAGGAACTTTCGGAGCTTCTTGCCGATAAGCCGGAGAAGAAGCGCCATCAGCTACTCCAGCAAGTGGCCATAAAGTTCGACCTCTCTCCCAATGAGTGCGCTTTTCTGGAACGTCACTTTAGCGCGGAGTGCGGTGTGGTCACTCCACCATCTTGAGCAGACGGTACGTCGCCTGCCGAAAGTGAGCGTCTGTCACTAATCAGTTCATAATAAAAGGCCAAGGTCTGCTCACACATTGCCTGAGCGGTGAAGTTTTCTAAAACCCGGCACCGGCCGTTTTCCCCAAATTTGCGTAGTTGCTCTCCATCCATTGTCAAAGCCTCGTCAATTGCCGAAGCCAATGCCTGAGGATCGGAGGGCTGCACCAACCAGCCGTTTTCCCCCGGCACCACTGTCTCAAGACTTCCGCCATGAGCCGTAGCAATGACCGGTTTGCCCATCGCCATGGCTTCTACGGTTGTCCGGCCAAAAGCTTCGGGCTCAAGGGAGGATGTTGACAATACTATATCCGCCAGGGTAAATGCCGCGGGCATATCGTTGCAGTGACCAACCAGTTGCACCTTCCCAAGTAGCTGGTTTTTTAAAATAAATTCATTGAGTTCGGCAGTATATCCAGGATTGTCCCTGAAGTCTCCAACAAGCACCGCCTGGAAGTCGGTACTTTTGACATGGAGCAGACTTTGCAAGAAAAGTTCCTGACCTTTCAACCTGGTCAGTCGCCCAGGAAGCATCAGCACAGGTTTGGTCCTGTCGGTCCGCCAAGCGTCTCTTAATGTCTCAACCCGCGCCTTTGCAACCAATGCCGGATCAAAAGATTCCGCATCAACACCGCGAAATATGAGACGCACCTTGTGATTTCGCCGATATTTCTCAAAAATATGTCTTTTAATGCTTTCCGAAACGGCAATAACTCCATCGCCCTTGGTCATAATCGCGCTGTAGGCATTTACCGAGTAAAATCCATGAAAGGTCGTCACCAGTATTGGCCTCTCATTCTTCGGCAGGGTCAACCAGGCCACATACCCTATCCATGCCGGCATTCTCGAACGAAGGTGCAGAACAGTCACCCGATTCTTGGTAATCAATCGGCGCAAGGGCCAAATATGCAAAAGGGAAATAGGACTTTTTGAACCTATTTTTTTTTGAAAATGCTTACTCCCTTCCTGCTCTAATTGTTCAACCAGCCTCCCTCCTCCGGAGGCGACAATCGACTTGTGACCGTTTCTTACGAGATAGCGGCCCATTTCCACAGTTCCCCGCTCTACCCCGCCACTGTTCAGCTCGGGGAGTAACTGCAGAACCGTCAGGGTTTCCAGTCGCCGTTCCTTTTGTCGCACACTATATACTTCATGGTAAAGAGCCAGGGTCTTTTCACACATGGCTTTAGCGGTGAATCGTTCATTAACCCATATTCGCCCCTGCCTGCCAAGTTGCCGAGCATGATCGAGATTTTCGAGGGCCTCGATAATGGCGTTCGCCATGGATACCGGGTCAAGTGGTGGCACCAGCCAGCCGTTTTTTCCGGGAAGAACGGTTTCAAGGCTACCGCCATGAGCCGTGGCAATAACCGGCTTGCCCATCGCCATAGCCTCAATAGCAACCTTGCCAAAGGCCTCAGGCTGGGTGGAAGAAGCTGAGATAACCACATCAGCAAGAAGGAGTGCCGCCGGCATATCGGTACAATGGCCGACGAGCAAAATTTTGTCTTGCAGCCCATGATAACGAATTTGTTCCAGCAATTTCCGTGTAAATGAGGGATTCTCCTCAGTTTCGCCTATTAATAGTCCGACAAAATGTTGATCTTTTATACGTGCTAGACTTTCTATCAGCAGGTCCTGTCCTTTCCACTGTGTGAGCCTTCCAGGAAGAACGATGATCGGTGCGCCGTCATGGCAGGGAAGCCACTTTTCCCGTAGCACGCCAATACGTTCCGGAGAAACAACGTCCGGAGAAAAATCCCGGACATCAAAACCGCCATGGATGAGACTTATCCGCTTTTCATCAATCTTATAGTTATCGATGATATGCTGCTTGATCGTCTCGGAAACCGCAGCGACCTTCTCACCCTTGGTCATTATCCGCGAGTACGAATTGACCGAATAAAACCCATGGAAAGTGGTAATAAGGGAAGGTCTTTGATTTTCCGGCACGAGCTTCCAGGCAAGATAGCCGATCCAGGCGGGCAAGCGAGAGCGGAGATGGAGAATATCTACCCGCTCGTCTTGCAGATATTTCCGCAGTTTTGAAACATACTGCAGACAGCGCAGACTCTTCTCACCGATATGCGGCCAGAGCACATGGAGACAGCCGTTTTTTTCCAGTTGCGGCACCAGACGCCCGCCCCCGGAAATAACCACGGAGCGGTATCCATTGCGCGCCAAATATATGGCAAGATCAAGGGTTTCTCCCTCAACCCCGCCCTCATCAAGCTCAGGAAGAACCTGAACGACAGTCAGTTTTTCGACCACCATATCTGTAGAATCCGCTCCGCGCAGCGTTGCGCTTCATTGAGTTCAATACTCTTACGCCAGGAAGCGTTGCCCTGGTCCCAGGAAGCAAAGGAGATGACGAACCCTTTCTTCAGTAAGAGATCCTCGTTTTTTTTGAATTTGCTGTTTTTCCTTCGCCATTGCAGAGGGAGGATACCCACCTTGCAACCGGCGGTCAGCGCTTCGTAGATCATCGAAATTGAATCGGACGTTACCCACACCACGTGGCTTTTATCATATTGGCCCTCAATCCAGCCTGGCTGTGTCTCTTTATAGTCAAAAAAAGTGGCATTGGCGAAATCGCCGGCAATTCCTTGCATCAGCTGGACGCTCTCCTGTGGAGTCCGTGGGGAGGAAGAAATGGTCCAATGTTTTTCAGGTGCCCTCTGGATGATCTGCCTGACCATGTTGGCAATCTTTGCCGATTCCCAAAGGTGACTTTTAAAATCGACTCCACCAAGCAGGATCATACCGCAATCTTCTTTATGTTGACCTTTGTTACGGCAAAGGTTCGGCGCACCGGTGGTATTCATGATGTTGTGCCGTTCCGGGAGTCCATCATGCTCAGGAACACAACAAAGGTCAAAGCGATTGCGGAGAAAAAGCGCCGGTGACATACAGGTAACAGCTGGAATGGCGTATCTTTTTTTAAAAAGCAACAAAGGGAGATGGGTTCGACTGCCGGTTCCCAGCAAAAGGTCGGCATCGTCAATTCGCGGATCGGACCACCATTTTCCCGGCAGGTAAAGAAGTACTAATTGCCTGAGGAAGGCAAGCGGCGATACCGGGACAACAATAATTTCCCTTGTCTCTATTTCGACTTGGGCCTGCAACGCCTGAATTAAACCCTTGGTTTGCTTTTCATGTCCGGGTCTTCCATCCAACAGCGCAACAACACAAAGGCCACGTTTTTTGGTAGGAATCACCGACGATTGCGAGAAAGTTGCTGGGTAGCCTAACACGTTACAAACGTTCTGGCACAGGTGGCCCTGCCTGAGGAACACCTGGCGGCGGAGGTCGGCGCACACCGCCGCTGGCCAGTTTGACAATGATCTGATTCGATTTCTGCAGGCGTTGCGTCATGGTTTTAAAGAGATGTCGAGAAACATCAGGGTACTTGTCGATAATTTCTTCGAGTTTATCACCAGGGAAGCGTTTTATTGTTGATCTCCCCTGGGAAATGATTGATGCTGTGCGTTGCTCCCCGGTTATCGACGCCATCTCACCGAAATATTCACCGGGTTCGGTAAGTTCGGCAATTTTCTTACCACCTTTCACAACCGTCAGGGCACCGCGAATGAGTTTAAAAAAGTCGATATCCTTGTTGCCTTCCCTGATGATCACATCACCATCTTCATAGTCTTCCTGATCCGGGTTGACCAAATAGGCCGGAAGACTTTCCCGGTGTGCCACGGTGCGACGCAGGGCCTCTTCAACACTCGTTATTCCTACACGAACCTTCTGCAGAGCGGCATCACGCAGGGGAGTCATGCCTTCCAGGACCGCGATCTTACGCAATTGATCTTCGGGCACCTCAGCACTTATCGCCTTGGCGACCTCATCGGTTATTTCCATCAGCTCGAAGAAACCAACACGCCCTCTGTAGCCAAGACCATTGCATTCCTGGCAGCCGTTTGGCCCGTAGATTGTCAGGTCATTAACTTCATCTTCACGAAAACCAATCTTGATCAGTTCCGCCGGTTCATACTTAATAATTTTTTTGCAGTTATTGCACAGTTTTCGCCCTAATCTTTGGGAAAGCACCATGGTAACCGAGGAGGCCAGCATGTATGGCGGAATACCAATATCAACAAGACGGCCAATGGTCGCGGCACTGTCGTTGGTATGCAGTGTAGAAAAAACCAGATGTCCGGTCATGGCCGCCTTGATGGCAATTTCCGCGGTATCGATATCACGGATTTCACCCACCATGATTATGTCAGGATCTTGACGCAGAAAAGCCTTAAGCGCCGCGGCGAAAGTCATGCCGATCTCTTTATGCACGTTGACCTGATTAATGCCCTTGAAGTTGAATTCCACCGGATCCTCGGCCGTGAGGATTTTGATATCCTCGCTGTTCATCGAGTTCAAGGCGGAATAGAGGGTAACCGTCTTCCCCGAACCGGTTGGGCCGGTGACCAGCAACAATCCCTGTGGCCGACTGAGACATCTTTTCAGCATCTCGAAGGTTTGTAGTTCGAATCCAAGCTTGGTCAAGTCAACGTCGAGTGACGCTTTGTCAAGAATACGTAAGACCACTGATTCGCCAAACAAGGTCGGCAATGAAGAAACACGGAAATCAACCGAGCGGTTTTTCCCCATGCGCATCTTGATACGCCCGTCCTGCGGTACACGGCGTTCGGTAATATCGAGTCCTGAGAGAATTTTCAGCCTGGCGACCAGGGCGTTTTTGATAGTCAGCGGAAGGTTCATTGACTTAAATAACGAACCGTCTTTGCGGTAACGAACCTGCATGGTTTTTTCATAAGGCTCGACATGAATATCGGAAATCCCGTCCTGGACCGCTTTTATCAAAATACCATTGACCAGCTTAATAATCGGGGCATCGGAGGCGGCAAACTGCTCGCCGATATCATCGGCGGAATCCCCTTCTATCTCAAAATCATCGGCGGCTTCGGCAACTATCGATCCGAAGTCATCGACCTGGGTGACATCCATCTCGCCGGAAGTCTCCTCCACCGCCCCAAGAAACGATTTCGCTTCTTCGTCATTGATACCGTAATATTTCCGATAGGCCTCGACAATGTCGGCTTCGGTGGAGACACAAACGGAGAGTTCCTTGTTCACCAGATTTTGCAGCTCCTCAACCGACGTCACATCGCAAGGCTCGGACATGGTGATCTGCAGGGTGTTTCCAGCCATTCGCAAGGGAAAGGCTAAGTATTTTTTGGCCTCACTGTAGGGCAAAAGCTTAAGAACATCTTTTGATGGCGGTTCATTTTTAATAACCACCGCCGGATAATTATGCTGCCGGCTGAGGAAATTAATGACGGTATTCTCGTCGATGTATTCCAGCTGCCGTAAGATCGAACTCAAGCGACCGCCGCTTTTCTGCAGAATTTTCTTCGCGGTTTCCAGTTGACTCGGTGTTATGTATCCGGCCTTACTTAATAATTCTCCAACTTTGACTTTCCCTGCGCCGGATTGATCCTTGACAGTCTTCTTCATCGAAGATTTGCGCTGCGAATCGTCACTTCTTAAGGCCATAACTGTGAACCGTTGTAAAGGTGTTTTGAGGGTACCGGCAAATCCGACCGTCTGCTTGAGACACTACATTCTTCAACAAAATAAACCAAATAAATAATTTTCTTGAAAGATTTTTGGTATGCCAAGAGAAAAGATAAGAGATGTTCGATTATACGTTGGAATAGATCAGGTTTACAACCCACAAAAGAGAGGATTCCTGTCGTTTAAGACAAAAAAAGCTAGCAAAGAATATACCGTTTCTGCATCTCTTTTTGCAGAGGGATCATTATTTCCCGCATGGACGGTTCAGCAGCCGTTGTTGTCCTCAAGGTAAAGATGTGTTGCCACTCTACGAGGTTGCAAAAAACAATGATCTCGGTCTTACATGAATTGGGCAGAACAGTTCTTGCAGCCTGGGGAGTGGCCGTCTCCAGAAGCTTGAAGTAGGTGGCTTCCGCCTGTCCCATGGCCTCTTTCCAGAGCTGATATTCTTTACTTTCCTCCACGAAAAACATCGGTTTGATAAAGGTTACCTGATTGTCAAACTTGTCCTCACTGTAGCGGCAATAGCGCTGACTCTCCTGAAGAAAGGAACAGAGTCGATGCCGCACCAACTCATGGGTTACAGCACGGTTGACCACAAATTTGACACCGACAAACCGGTGCCGCAAGCGAAGTTCTCCGGGAAGCTTGTCAACCTCCGAAAGATTCATTTTGGTTATGCTGATGCTCTTATCCCTTGCCGGAATTGTGTTCACATCTATTCTTTTTTCGAATAAATAGGGCACGAGCCCAACAAGCACAAGCATCAGATTGTTTGCCAGCTGATTTCCAGGATACAGAAGATAGAGCTCTTTAAAGGCGCGCATCGATCCCGTGAGCAGCATTCCCTCCGGAAATTTGTCAATGACTAGAAATTTCGGCTGACACTCAAGCAAATCATCAATCTGGCTTTGTCGGCATATTACACGAAATGTTAAAACAGCCATTTCCAGAACGGAATAATGGCCATGGGCCGCTATCTTGCTGACAAAAGGGATTGCTGAATCCTCGGTGATTTTATCTTCACTTTTATAGCATACCCGTCCACATGCCTCCAGTCGAACGGCCACAGAAGAGCTATCCAGATCATCTTGAATTTGAAAGAAGGGCTCTATTATCTTCATACGGCTATCCTTTCCAGAAAGGCGACAGTTTTCGTAATGATTCAATGATTGCCGGCATCTTGGCGATTACCAGATCAACCTCCTCAACGGTGTTGTAGACACTCAACGAAAAACGGATCGATCCATGGGCTGCGGTAAAAGGCACCCCCATTGCTCTAAGAACATGGGACGGCTCCAGGGAACCGGAGGTACAGGCTGAACCGGAAGATGCACAAATTCCGTGCTGATTCATATGCAGTAAAATGGCTTCGCCCTCAACAAACTCAAAACTGATATTGGCGGTGTTAGGTAACCGCTCCGTCTTGTTACCATTGAGCATGGATTTGGGGATGGCGGCCAGCAGTTTCTCCTCCAACCTGTCACGCAGCTGTTTCACCCGGCTGTTTTCTTCGATCATCTTTTCCGCAGCCAATTCGCAGGCCCGGCCAAGTCCGACAATCGATGTGACATTTTCGGTCCCGCCACGGCGTCCGTGCTCCTGATGTCCGCCCATCATAAAAGGGACAAAGAGTGTGCCTCGTTTGATGTACAGGACGCCTACGCCTTTGGGTGCATGCAGTTTGTGGCCGGACAAGGAGAGGAAGTCAATATCTAGGCTCTTCAAGTCAATGGCTATTTTGCCGACTGCCTGCACTGCGTCAGTATGAAACAGGATACCCCTTTCTTTGGCCATCCCGGCCATCTCGGCAACTGGAAAAATAACCCCGGTCTCGTTATTGGCCCACATGACACTGACGATGGCGGTATCATCGGTGAGCGCGGCCTCGTATTCGGCCATATCGAGCATCCCTTCTCCATCGACTTTCAAGCGAGTGACTTTATATTTATGACCGGTCACCGACTGGAGACTGTCGCACAGATTTTTCACCGCTGGATGTTCGACCCTGGTCGTGACCACATGTCTTTTTTCGGGAAAGTTGCGCAGCGCAGACAGGATGGCCGTGGAATCGCTCTCGGTGCCGCAGCTGGTAAAGGTAATTTCCTCCGGTTCGGCTCCCAAGAGCGCAGCCACTTTTTTTCGCGCCGTCTTCAGAGCCTCGCCGACCTGCCCACCGAAGGTGTGCATACTTGATGGATTGCCGTAGGTTTCGCTCAGATAAGGGAGCATTGCCTCGACAACCTCCGGGGCTACCCGGGAGGTTGCGTTGTTATCCATATAAACGACATTTTGGACGACGTTTTCCACTGCTTTTTCGGTTGCCGGAGCCATTAATTTTCTTCCTCCACGATCAAACTATCCAGGACAAGTTCGCGTAATTTCTTTTCCACATATTCTTTAATGGTGGTCTGCGATTTATGACAGCTGGTGCAGGCGCCGCGCAGGGAAACGATGACAAAATCCCCATCGACATCAATCAGTTCAATATCGCCGCCGTCTTTGCGCAGGCCCGGCCTGATCTCCCGTTCCAGGACCTCCTCAATTTTTTTGATTTTCTGCAGCGAGGTCATTCGCTTGGGTTTGGTTTTAATATTTAAGGGCACGAGCTCGGTCTTGCCGCTGACGGTCTCGTGCAGGATGTCCCTCAGCTTCTCCTCACATTTTCCGCATCCGCCGCCGGCCTTGGTAAAATTGGTGATTTCCTCGACGGAGCGCAGGCTCGATTCCTTTATCGTCCGAATAATCTCCAGGTCGGTGACCCCAAAGCACTCGCAGACGACTTCCCCTTGAGCCATAGGTAGAACCAGGCCACGGTAATCGGCAATCGCCGCTTCTAAGGCTTCACGACCCATTACCGAACAGTGCATTTTTTCCTTGGGCAGTCCGCCCAGCGCCCCGGCAATATCTTCGTTGGTTATCTTTGCCGCGTCATCCACCGACATCCCGGTAATCATTTGGGTCAAAACCGACGACGAGGCAATGGCACTGGCACAGCCGAAGGTCTTGAATTTTGCCTCCGTGATGATGTCGTCGTCTATCTTAAGGGTCAGCTTCAACGCATCGCCGCAGGCCAGCGAACCAACATCGCCGGTTCCGCTTGGTTTTTCGATCTCTCCCACATTCTGCGGTTGAAGAAAATGCTGCTGCACCTTGTCAGTATATTCCCACATACACAGCTCCTCAATTTTAAGCTACGATAAGTTATTTCACTATCAACTGATAATAATACCTCAACCGCAAAAGGCAACCGGGCATGGCCAGCAACGCTACAAAATTCCTATCTCCAAGAGCATCGATTTGGCTGCCTCGACCAGCTCGGCCGTGCCGCTTGACGTTCTGGATTCAACATAAAAACGGACCTTGGGTTCTGTCCCCGAGGCGCGGATCATCAGCCAGGAGCCATCGGCAAAGATCATCTTTCGCCCATCGATACTGATAACCTTGTCAATCCGCCGGGGCGTGCCCCCCACCATCACCATGCTGCTGGCAGCATATTTTTCAAGACCCGCCAGCAACAACTGCAACTCTTCCCCCTTGACTCGCACCTCGATCCCGTCTCGCGCCGGATAAAATGCGCCAAATTCGCCTTCAATCCTCTGCAGATAGTCGCCAAGATTCATTCTGGTGGCGAGCATCATCTCAAGAGCCAGGAGCAAACCGATATAGGCGTCCTTTTCAGGGGTATGGCCAATTATCGAGATCCCGTCTGATTCCTCAAAGTACACCAAGGCCTCGCCGATAACCGGTTGAAAGTTTTTAAAACCGACAGCTGGTTCAAACAGCTCTTCATGGAAATGCTCGGCGATACTGTTGGCCAGGTTCGAAGTGGCTACCGTTTTGGCCACCATCCCCTTCTTCTTTTTATACTCATGGAGGAAATGATAGGCCATGGCGCCAAACTGATTCATGCTTATTTCGGTGGTCCCATCGGTAAAACGTATCCGGTCGCCATCCGGATCAATGATCGCCCCCAGCTTCAGCGGCTCTTGGCGACAATTGAGCAGCCGGACAACTTCGCGCATATTGGCAGTCGATGGCTCCGGGGCCACCCCGCCAAAGGTCACATCCGCATCAT
>JBBQVT010000030.1:0-32990 GCA_038211245.1 Desulfobulbales bacterium
GTCAGAAGGTTGCTGGCCGAAGAAGCGTTGGATAAAGATTTTCCAATACTTTGCTCGGTTCCACGCAAATCGGTGTTTAATACGCTTGTGACCGCCCTGATGCGGATGGCGGCATGAACCTTTTATAGGAAACTTCAGTAAGGGAGGTAATCGATGGCAATCCGACTTTTGCCCCCTGAAAAGTGAATCTTTCACCTCACCCTAACTAGAACATATCGAAACAAAAGGGAATCTATTCATGGCGAAAATAATTTTTGGAGCATGGGATGGCAAGGTTATCGACAATCGCAACAGGCAAATTTTCGAAATCGAAGAACACCCAGAATTCAGCGATTTTGATGAATTCAATACCGGCAACCCCATTAAGGCTTTTTTCGGGGGACACGGCTTTTTCATCTTTGAAAAGAATGTGAATCTTTTAGATGCCCTTCTGCATTATATGGAACGGGTAGCAAGAGAATCCTGCGGCAAATGCACGCCCTGTAGAGTTGGCACGCAAATTATTAAACGCAAACTTAAAGACTTGGTAAACCGTAGAGGCACGGCAACGGATCTCGATGAGATTGAAATTATTGCCGAACAGGTCAAAAGCACGTCCCTGTGCGGCTTGGGGCAAACCGCAAGCGTCGCCCTCCTTGCCATGTTTCGCTATTTTCGGGAGGCACTGGTAGCGGAATTGGACAGCCCGGCACCCCCGCGGCAGCCCTGTGCAACCTATGTGACCGCACCCTGCATAGAGGCCTGCCCCTCAAAGGTCGATGTCCCCAAATACATCGACTACATCAAGGACGGCAAGTTTACTCACTCTCTCGGAGTTATTCTTCAGAAATATCCCATGGCCGCCACCTGTGGCCGGGTATGTGTTCGTTTCTGTGAAATGGCTTGCCGGCGTACCCAGGTCGATGAAGCGGTCGGGATCAAGGTGCTGAAACGCTTTGTCGCCGACCACGAGCGAGAAGTGATCAACGAATGGTTCTCGTCCTACCAACCCCCCGAACCCAAGGATGCGCATCTCAAAGTCGCGGTTGTCGGTACAGGCCCGGCAGGTATCGCCGCAGCTTACCATCTGCTCCTGAAGGGCTATCCTGTCGATATATTTGAGGGAAAATCGATTCCAGGTGGCATGGCTGCCACCGGGATTCCCGAGTACCGGCTTCCCAAAGCAGTGCTTGGCAAGGAGGTTTCCATCATCGAAGCTTTAGGCGGTCGGATCTCCTACAACCAGAAAATGGGCAGGGACTTCACCCTGAACGATCTCTTGGAAAGAGGATATTCTTCGGTATTCCTGGGTATCGGGACCCACAAAGGTAAAACCATGCAGGTGGCTTATGAAGATCCTGACATTCTCGGCTATGACTTCGGTGTCGATTTTCTCCTGCGCATCAACCACGACTACATCGACCGGGGTATTCCCATGCAACTTGGCGAAAAAATGGTGGTAGTTGGAGGTGGAAACGTGGCCATGGATTGTGCCCGATCTGCTCTGAGAATGAACGTCAAAGAAGTCCATTTGGTCTATCGGCGTAGCGAGAAGGAAATGCCTGCCGACCATGAAGAGATCGAGGCGGCTAAGAAGGAAGGCGTTATTTTTCATTTCCTCACCAATCCGACCAAGATCCTCGTGCAAGATGGCCGGATACACGGAGTCGAACTCATTAAAATGGCCTTAAGTGAAGCGGATGAGAGCGGAAGGCGTAGCGTTGTCCCGGTTGCCGAGAGTGAATTTGTCATTGAGACCGACCATATCATCCCGGCCATCGGCCAGCAGGTCGAACTCGGGTTCGTATCCACCAAAGACGGCGTCGAGCTCAATTCCTGGGGAACAATCAAGGTGAACCCGGCATCGCTTATGACCACCCGCAAAGGCGTGTTTGCCGGTGGCGACTGTGTAAGCGGGCCGGCCACCCTGGTGCAGGCCATGGCCCATGGAGAAAAGGCAGCAAGAAGTATTGACGACTATCTGACTCTCGGGCGCATCCGCTTTCAACCCAAAGAAAGGATGGCCCAGCTGGTAGCCGATGTTCAGCCGATGATCGCCAAGGGTATCAATATTCCGATACGGCATGAATACCGGGTAAAGATAAAGGAACTTGATCCATTGATCCGCAAGAAAATTTTCGAAGAGGTTGAAAAGCCCATTTCCGTCGACGAAGCATACTCGGAAGCCCAGCGCTGCATGCGATGTTACCGTGTCTATTCTGTAATTACTGAACAATAGGGAGACCTTGAGAATGAT
Organism: Desulfobulbales bacterium; assembly: GCA_038211245.1. Lineage (GTDB taxonomy): Bacteria > Desulfobacterota > Desulfobulbia > Desulfobulbales > Desulfocapsaceae > Desulforhopalus_A. The sequence continues at coordinate 2,237 of JBBQVT010000030.1, forward strand.
AGGAACCATTAATGGTAAGCAGGTCGAATTCAGCAATAATCAGACTATTCTGAGTGTTGCAAAGGCAAACAACCACTTCATTCCCACCCTTTGTGAAATGGCTGATCTCGAGCATACCCCCGGCACCTGCAGGGTTTGCCTGGTTGATATACAAAAGAAGAACGATCCCGAACATCGTATCGTCACCTCATGCACCACTCCTATGGAGGAGGGAATGGCCGTCCTGACACGGACCCCGAAGGTGCGACAGATGCAGCGTCTCCAGGTGGAGCTGCTCATTGCCGATCATAATCAGGACTGTGCTGCCTGCAATCGCCACGGGAATTGCGAACTTCAGGATGTGGCCCAATTTGTCGGCCTTGAGCAGACCCGTTATACCTACCCGCAGTTTTACCAGCGACGCAGCAGGGATAATTCATCGCCGGCGGTTGTGCGAGATATGAGCAAATGTATTCGGTGTTTCCGCTGTGTCAAGGTGTGCCGGGATATTCAGGGCATCGATGTGCTGGTTATAACGGAAAAAGGCCTTGAAACCGAGATCAGTGTGCGGGATCACTTGCCCTTGGATCAATCCAATTGCGTTTCCTGCGGTCAGTGTATTCTCGTCTGTCCGGTTGGGGCGTTGGCGGGAAAAAACGATATAGAAGCCGTCCAAAATCTCCTCTCCGATCCTGAGCTTGTTACCGTGGTGCAGTTTGCCCCGGCCGTGAGAACGGCAATAGGTGAGGAGTTCAACATGGCTAAGGGTGAAAATGTCGAAGGGAAGATTATCACCGCCCTCAAACGGCTCGGCGCTGACATCGTCCTGGATACTAATTTTACCGCCGATTTGGTTATTATGGAGGAGGGCAGCGAATTGCTGGATCGTGTAAACAACAAGGGTATTCTTCCCATGTTTACCTCCTGCTGCCCCGGATGGGTTAATTTTGTTGAGAAAAATTACCCGGAAATGACCGGACACTTGTCGACGACTCGCTCGCCCCAGCAATGCCTGGGATCAATGGCCAAGAGTTATCTCGCCGAAAAAATGGACATTGACCCGACTCGTATCCGGGTCATTTCCATCATGCCCTGTACGGCAAAAAAGGGAGAGGCCAAACGTCCGGAGTTTGATGGGAAAGGGTATCCCGATGTCGATGTGGTCCTCACTACCAGGGAATTTGCAAGGCTACTGAAAAGAGAGGGAATTGATCTCGCTGTTTTGGAAGATACCGGGTTTGACAACCCATGGATGTCCGATTATTCGGGGGCTGCCGTTATTTTCGGCAACACTGGCGGAGTCATGGAAGCTGCGGTCAGAACCGTTTACAAGGTGGTGACCGGCAATGAGCTCGAACAGGTTGAGTATACCGCCCTGCGGGGTGATAGCACCTCCCGGGAGGCAACAGTTCATCTCGGCCCGGAGATAGGCCCGGTCAAACTGGCGGTTGTCCACACCCTCAAAGAGGCACGCACGCTCATGGAGGCAATTAAGCGCAATGAGAGTTCCTATGCCTTTGTCGAGGTGATGGCCTGTCCGGGTGGATGCGCCGGAGGTGGTGGCCAGCCAAGAAGCAAACACTCCTACCAGGGCACAAGCCAGGAGCGCAAACAAGGCCTGTACACCATCGATAAAAACCGGCCGATACGCCAATCGCACAATAATCCTATGATTGCTGAACTCTATGAGAATTTTTTAGGGAAACCGCTGGGAGAAAAAAGCCACCACCTGCTGCACACCACCTATCGAGACAGGAAACAAAACATCAAACATACCATGATGGAAATATGGCAAGAGATCGAAGAGCGAAGCTGACCAGGGTGTTGACGCGAAAGGACTGTAAATGAAACTCATGAGTGAAGAAGCATCGACGAATACCACTGCCGATGCAAAATATTCGGAATTTATCGATTATGCGGCCCTACACAGGTTGGCATCTCGACCAGAGGCCGGAAATGATGAAATCAGTGCAATTTTATCCCGGGCCGCGGAACTTAAGGGTTTAAAGGTTGAGGGCGCGGCAGCATTGTTGTCGGTGCGCCGGCCTGAGCAGATTCGGCGGATTATGGCAGCGGCTGAACAGGCCAAGCAAATGATTTATGGTAAACGGATGGTCATGTTTGCGCCTCTTTATACCAGTAATCATTGCATCAATAACTGCCTGTACTGCGGATTCAGGAAAGATAACAAGGAGCTAACAAGGCGGAAACTCACCGTAGAAGAAGTCTGTGCCGAAACGCGAATTCTTTTGCAAGAGGGGCACAAACGGCTCTTGGTGCTCACCGGTGAGACAGGAGACAATGACCTCTCAACTTTAAAAGAGACTCTCCATGCCATTTACCAGGTAAGGGAAAATGGCATGGGAATTCGCCGAATAAACGTCGAGGTAGCGCCGCTGACGACGGCCCAGTTTCGGGATTTGAAGACCTGCAACATCGGCACCTATATCTGCTTTCAGGAAACCTATGACCCGGAACTGTATGGCAGATATCATCGCACCGGCCCCAAAGCCGATTACCACAACCGCTTGTTCGTCATGCACCGGGCCATGGAGGCGGGGATTGACGATGTCGGCATCGGGGCTCTTTTCGGTCTGGCGGATCATCGGTTTGAGACCTTGGCCCTTTTGCAACACGCCGAAGAGCTGGAACGATGTTTCAATTGCGGCCCCCATACGGTGAGTGTCCCCCGCATTGAGCCGGCTCAGGGGGCGCCTGTATCCGAGGTGGTCCCTTTCCCGGTGGATGACGATGCCTTTCGCACCATCATTGCCGTTCTCCGTCTGTCCCTGCCCTACACCGGTATCATCCTGTCGACGAGGGAGAGTGCCGCCCTACGGCACGAATTGTTTCGCTACGGGGTCAGCCAGATTTCTGCCGGATCAAGAACCGCCATCGGCGGATATACGGAAAACCAGGCAGATGCGGGACAGTTTTCCCTGGGAGACCTACGTTCCATGGAAGAGGTGATAGGTGAGCTGGTGGATATGGGATTCATCCCTTCCTTCTGCACCGGCTGTTACCGCAAGGGCCGGGTGGGGAAGGATTTTATGGATCTTGCCAAACCTGGATTGATCAAATCCTTTTGTCACCCCAATGGCTTGGTTTCCTTTGCCGAGTATTTGACTGATTTTGCCACAGCGCAAACGAGGAAGAAGGGGTTTGAGTTGATCAAGAACTTGGTTGAACAAGAGGAAAATCCTGCCATTCAAGCGGTGATCCGCAAATCTCTGGAGCGAATTGCCGACGGTGAAAGGGATATTTATTTATAGGAGCTGTGAATGGGGCTTCAACCAGGGACCCAAGAGGAGGAATGACGGGCATGCAGGTGATTCCCTTAACTCCGGCAGAGATTACCGACCTTTTCTACCATGCTGCCACAGAAGAATTGACGCGCATGGCAAATGCAATTTGCCTGCAAGTGCATGGCAAGGCTGTGTTATTAAGGGGACTGATAGAATTCACCAATATCTGCAGCAACGACTGCCTCTATTGCGGTATCAGGCATGGGAACCGCAAGGCGAACCGGTATCGCATGGAAGAAGCCACTATCCTTGAAGTCGTGCAGGAGGGCTATAATCAGGGCTTTCGCTCCTTTGTCCTCCAGGGCGGCGAAGATCATGACTACACCACCGAGAGAATCTGTCGGCTGGTACGGAGGATTAAAGACCAGGGCCGCGGAGATGCGGCAGTCACCTTGAGTTGTGGGATGCGCCGGAGGGACGAGTATTGTAAAATGATTGAAGCCGGTGCCGACCGATATCTCCTACGCTTTGAGACCGCAGATCCAATGCTCCATTTTTCTCTGCGAAAGGTCACTTTGGAGGACCGCCTCAAGGCCTTAGAAGACATCCGGGCGGCAGGCTTCCAGGTTGGCAGCGGCTATATGCTCGGTCTGCCCGGGGAAAGTCCTGAAATACAATTGGAGAATATCCTCCTGTGCCAAAAGTTGCAGCTGGATATGATTGGTGTTGGTCCCTTCATCCCCCACCCGGATACCCCTTTGCAACATGCCCGGCAACACCCGCTCGAAAATGTCACCCGTAGCGTTGCCCTGCTGCGCCTGGCCCTGCCTGAGGCCCATATTCCGGCAACAACCGCCGCCGGCAGTCTCGTGGCCGACGGCCGAGAACAGATGATTACCGCCGGGGCCAATGTGCTGATGCCGAATCTCACCCCGATGGAATTCAAGCGAGACTATTTACTCTATCCCAACAAGGTCTGTCTGCTCGAAAGGGGTATTGAGGGCATCATAGATCTTGCCCGGCAGGTACATCCCCTGGACCGGGAACTGAGTTTTGCCCGGGGCGATGCGCTCCGTTTAAGGACTATCTGATGATTTATTATGGAGAGGAAACAGTTAAGGCCTTGGGATGGTTGGGAAAAAATCAAACACCGAGAGAAGTGATCCAGGCCTATGCAGAAGTGAAACTGGCAGCAATATGCGCTCAGCAGGAAACCGCTTCCCTGTACCCCCAGGACTATTTTTTGCAGCTGAAGGAAGCCGCCGATGAAATTATAGAGGGACAATGGGATAACCAATTTCCCCTACCGCTTGCCCAGGGAGGTGCGGGAACCAGTTTTCATATGAACATCTGCGAGGTTCTGGCAAATCTTGCCAACAGCCGATATCCAGGCGAGTTTCAAGCCCATCCTCTTGACCATCTGGCCAGATATCAATCAACCAACGACACCTTTCCTACGGCGGTTATCCTCATGACCTACCGCTTTCTCGAAAGGATAGAAAAGCAGGTCGTGCGAATGCAGGAGCAATTGGTCGAACGAGAGAGCCGATACGGCGACTGGCTGATGTGTGGCCGCACCGAACTCCAGGACGCCCTGCCCATAACCCTGGGACAGGTCTTCGGCGCATGGGCCGGGCCGGTGGAAAGAGATCGGTGGCGCTTGCATAAACTGAAAGAACGACTGAGGACCATTCCTCTGGGCGGGACCGCGCTGGGAACCGGATTCTCGGCACCTATCGCCTATGTATTTGCCGTCGAAAAACACCTCCGGCGCATCACCGGCCTGCCCCTCTGCCGCAGTCAAAACCTGTGCGACCAGGTCGCCCATGCCGATAGTTTGGCGGAATGTGCCAGGGGCATGGGCTTATGTGCCGACAATTTATATAAGATGTCTTCGGATCTCCTCCTCTACACCTCCTCGCTGAGTCAGGAAATCAGCCATCTGGAGGTGCAATACGGCTCCAGCATCATGCCGGACAAGGCCAATCCGGTTATACTGGAATATATCCGCGGCCTGACCATGGAATGCTCCGCCACCTCAGACCTGGTGGCGCTTTACTGCCGGGCAGGACAGCTGCAGCTCAATGCCAATATGCCCTTTATCGCCGAGCAGATGATACGCCTTACCTGCCGACTGGAAAAGGCCTTGGACTGTGCCGCCGGCCGCCTGATGGAGGTGCTGCAACCCAATCGAGAAAAAATGGAGGCTCACTTGGCGGTCAGCCCTGCCTTGTTGAATACCCTGAAAGAACCCTTGGGATATTCGACACTGAAGGCCTTGATTCCCCTGATTCAGGAAGCAGCCCCGAAAAACCGACAGGAGCTTGTCCTGTGGCTGGCAAACAATACCGAATTAAGTAAGGCCTTTCTTGATGCCTGGTCAGACCCCATGCATCTTACAAATATTGATACAGGAAAACGCCGATGAGTGCCACTACCCCTCTTGCCGAATTAACGAGTATTGTCCTCGTCGGGATCCGCAATGCCGGCAAATCTTCATTGATGAACAACCTTTTTAGGAAAAATATCGCAATAGTCTCCGACACCCCCGGAACTACCACCGACCCGGTAACCCGAAAAATAGAATTAGGAAAATTGGGGATGTGTGCCGTAACAGATACGGCAGGTCTCGATGATACCGGGTCGCTGGGAGAACTGCGGATTGAAAAATCACAAGAAAGGCTCATCACAGCCGATCTGCTTCTTTTTGTTTCCCCGGGAAATCTGCCGCCCCACCCTCGGGAAGTGAAATTTTTGGGTTGGCTCGAAGCGCAGCAGCTTCCCTGGATCGCTGTACTGACCTTTTCAGACTTGCCGCCAAACCCGGAGAAGGTGCGATTTTTTCCTGGGGACACATGTATCTTCCAGGATAATTTTCAGCCGCAAAGCGGTCTCAAGCTGGTGACCGCGATGGAACAGCTGAGAGATAAGATGCACAAGGAAATCAGCCCGGTGGAGGGTCTTGTCCGAGAACAGGACCTTGTCTTGCTGGTCACCCCCATTGATTTGTCGGCACCGGCCGGCCGGTTGATCCTTCCCCAGGTGGAGACGATCCGCGATCTCTTGGACCGTGATTGTGCCGCCTTGATTGTAAAAGAGCGGGAATTGTCCTTTTTTTACAACCGCTTGGGAATCCGTCCTGCTCTGGTGATTACCGATAGCCAGGCCTTTCATAAAGTGGCGGCGGATTTGCCGGAGGACCAGCCCCTTACCTCATTTTCCCTGCTGTTCGCCAGAAAAAAAGGGGATCCTGCCTGGTTTATCCAAAGTCTTGCGGTTCTCAATAATTTCCCGGAAATGGGCCGCGTTCTGGTGATGGAGTCATGCTCGCATCATTGCCAGGCAGAGGATCTCGGCAGGGTGAAGATCCCCAGGCTTTTCCGGCAAATGGTGGGTGCCAGAGTGGAGTTCTGCCACAGCCGACAACTACCGGAAAACCCCAAGGAGTGGGATTTGATCATTCATTGCGGCGGCTGCATGATCACCCAAAAGGCCATGGACGCTCGGCTGGAGATTTTCCGGAAAAACAACGTTCCCGTTCTCAACTACGGTCTTTTTCTTGCCTGGGCGCATGGTTTACTGCCGCGGGCGCTGGAACCTTTTCCAGCTCTTGTCGGCCTATACGAAAAACAGCTATTGGCCCGGTAGCCCAATTCTTATCGCACAGCAACCGCTTCTCGGAAAATGGGCGCCGCGACGGTTTCATCGCGGCGCCTCAATACTTTCTATTGTTTGCCGGCCATACACCACTCATAGGCATTTCTAAACATCTGCATCCAAGGAGAAACCTGCAGTCCCTTCATCGTCTCCGGCAGATAGTGCGCCTGCCAAGGCAGGAAGACCCTCTCCGGGTGGGGCATGAGAGCCAGATGGCGACCGTCGGCCGAGCAGAGCCCAGCCAGACCATCCGGTGATCCGTTGGGATTAAAAGGATATTTCTCCGTCGCCTGGCCATTATCGTCGACAAAGACCAGAGGGAGCATACCGCCTCTTTTCACCTTTGTTAAAAGGCTTGGGTCGGGAAAAAGCAGGCGGCCTTCGCCGTGATCAACGTGGATGCCGAAAACCAAGCCCTCCATGCCCTTGAGCATCATGGCATGGCTTTTTTCGACCTTGACGGTGCTCCACCGTGATTCAAAACGTCCCGATACATTGCGGACAAATCGCGGTTGTCGTTCGGCGGGAAGTCCCGGCTCGGGCACCCAACCAAGCAATCCAAAAAGTTGACAGCCGTTACACACACCCAGGGTAAAGGTGTCGGGCCGGTGGTAGAAGTCCTCGAACATTTTCTTCAAACGGGGGTTGAAAAGAATGGTCGCCGCCCAGCCTTTGGCCGAATCCGGCACATCGGCGTAGGAGAAACCACCGACCGCCGCCAGACCGCGGAAGTCGTCAAGATTGACGTTGCCGGCGAGAATATCATTCATGCAAACATCCCAGGGTTCAAAGCCTGCGGCATAAAAGGCCGAGGTCATCTCCCGATCCGAATTAGAACCCTCGTCGCGGAGAATCGCCACCTTTGGTTTATCCGAGCGGGTCAAGAGTTGAGCGGGGGCCAGTTCAGGAATGAAGGGCAGATGGTAGGTCGGACCCTTGCGGTCATAGATATTTGCCTTCTCGGCCTCGGCGCAGTCCGGGTTGATCTGCAGTCGTTCCAGCTGGTAGCTGGTTTCCTCCCACCAACTGCGCAGGACGACCATCTTTTCATCCAGGACATTTGTACTGTTATAGCTGAACCGTATGTGTTTGCCTGCGGTGGCGGTACCAATTTGCATAAAGGGGACACCAGCCTTACCAAGGATCTGCTTTACCGCCATGAGATGCTCTGGGCGGCATTCAAGCACCAGACCGAGTTCCTCGGCAAACAGCGCCTCGAAGACCGTCCCGGCACCGGCGAGCGAAATTTCCAGGCCGCAATTGCCGCTGAAGGCCATCTCCAGGAGGGTGGTAATCAGGCCACCGTCGCTACGGTCATGACCGGCAGAAATGTAGTCGAGGGCTATCAGTTCTTGAACGGCAAGAAAGCAATTTTTCAAAAGCGCCGCATCGCCGAGATCAGGGCTGACATCGCCCATCTGCCCCATAACCTGGGCTAGAGCACTGCCGCCCATCCTGCTGCGACCGCCGCCGAGATCAAGATACAACAACGGTGCGCCGGGCTTTTTGATATCCGGGGTAATGACTTTGCCGATATCCGGCACCGCCGCATACACCGAAACCACCAGCTCACGGGGGGACTTGACGGTTTCATCACCAACCATGGTAGCCATGGACAGGCTGTCTTTGCCGCCATCCACCGCCATGCCGACCTCTATCATCACCTCAGCCATCGCCTTCGCTGCATCATAAATAGCCGCACCCTCACCAGGCAGCTTCGGCGCCCACATCCAGTTGGCGGAACATTTTACCTGGGCCAAATCCTCAATTCCCGCGAAAACCAGATTAGTGAGAGACTCGCCCACCGCCATTCTCGCTCCCGCCGCCGGATCGACGAGCATCTTGATCGATTGCTCGCCGATGGCCGTGGCGATGCCGGTTCTGCCAAAATGGCTCTGGGCAACAACCGCCACGTCGCCAACCGTCAACTGCAGAGGGCCGCAGCACTGTTGCCGGGCGATGAGCCCGGTAACCGCCCGGTCGACCTTGTTGGTGAGAAAGCGCTTCGAACCGACCGAAACTAACCGCAGAACGTCGTACAGTGCTCCCGCTACAGTCAGGTCGGCAGGAAACTTGAAAGGCGCTGCGGCAAATGGCCTTCTCTCGTCGGTAAAAGTCTTTTGCGGAATATTGCCCAAAAGCGCAGGTAATTCGATATCCACCGGAGTGGTGTCGTTGTTTGCATCATGAAGGACAAAGCGCAGATCGCCGGTCACCTCACCCAGCACCTCGCAGCCCACCTTCTCACGGTCGCAGATCGCTTTAAATTTCTCAATATTTTCAGGCTTAATCAGGAATCCGGTGCGTTCCTGGTACTCAGCAACATAGATCTCCAACACCGACATCGTCGGGTCACCGACCCTGATATTGCGGATCTCTACATATCCTCCTGATTTTTCGACCAATTCCTTGAGGACGTTGGCCGGACCTCCGGCGCCCTGATCGTGGATGACCTCGATCAGACTGCGATCACCCATCTCGTTGCAGGCGCGGATAACGCGGTTCATCTTCTGCTCCATCTCCGCATCACCCCGCTGCACCGCGTTAAAATCGAGGCTCGACTCGTTCTCCCCCTGCATCATGCTGGAGGCCGCCCCACCGCCAAAACCTACACGATAGGCCGGGCCACCCACCTGGACAATGAGCATCCCCTTCTCAGCCGCCATTTTTTCCGTCAGCCTGGCGTCGATCTGGCCAATGCCGCCGGTAAACATGATCGGTTTTAAAAAACCCCAGCGCTCGCCGCCTGAAAGGCGCATATCAAAGGACCTGGTAAAGCCCTGAATAAGCGGCTCACCGAATTTGTTCCCATAATCGGAGGCACCGTTGCTCGCCTCAATCTCAATATCCAGGGCGGTGGCAAGATTGTCCGGACAGGGAAAATGCTGTTCCCACGGCAGCTGGTAGCCTGGGATATTCAGGTTGCCAACACAATATCCGGCGGTACCGGCAATGACAAAGCCACCACGACCGGTCCCCTGTACGTCACGAATCCGGCCGCCGGTGCCGGTTTCCGCACCGGGAAAAGGTGCCACGCCGGTGGGAAAGTTATGGGTCTCGGCGGTCAGCAACAGATGATACTTTGCCTGCACCGGAACAAAAGGTGAAGGGCTGCCCGGCTCCTTGGGCAGCAGGGTGTGTATATCATAACCCTCGATTACCGAGGAGTTATCTTTGAAGGCAATAACCGAGCCCTGCGGATTGGCGGTGAGGGTGGCGGTCACCAGATCAAACAGGGTATGCTCCATCGCCTCCCCGTCGATGACTTGCTTTCCTTTAAAAAAACCGTGGCGTGAATGCTCGGAGTTGGCATTGTTCAGGTCCATTATTTCAACAATGGTCGGATTGCGGCCCTGGCGATTGACAAAATAATCGTAGTAGAGATTGCGGTCTCTTTCGTCCATGGAGATGCCCGGCAATTCGGTCAATGCATCCGGGCCCATAGCTTTGAGATCGACATCGTACACCGGTTCGGGCACCAATCCGGTCTCAAACGTAGTGAGCGGTGTGGGATAATGACACTCGGTCATCCGGTCATGATGACCTTCGATGAAGGCGCGGAGATCCTCGTCTTTGGGAACGAGGTAGCGTCGCGACCTCTCCACCCGAGTGACGGCGGCAAGGCCGGTCGCCTTGCAGATCGAAACCATATTCGACGACCAGGCGGTAGCGAAATTCAGCCGAGGCCCAACCTCCACCACTCGATCCCCCTGCGGCACCGGAGTATCCTGAACTGAATCCAGGAGAAAGCCGTCGGCGAGAATCAACCGCAGACAGGTCGTTTCCTCCGGCGAAAGGTCTCGGGTTGACTCGATATGAAAACAGTAGGCCTGGTCTACAGTAATTTTTCTATACAGCTGTATGACTATCACACCCATGATCTTTTTCCTTTGTATTTTACCCTTTTAGTGGGAGAGAATTTTTTCTTTTCATATTTTCATATCTTGAGTGAAACCCCGGCAGTGGACTCGGTCAAGTGTCCCTGTGCCGCAGAAATATGTCTTCAACGTATTATCATTAATGATTGAAAATTTCCGTATCAATTTGCTCTTTACTCCGATGACTTATTTATCTCTTGCTCAGACACATATGCTCAAGCTGCGGCCCCACCACCTTCCAGTCGACACAAGGCCTGGCAAAACCCTTTGGTTGGATCAATGGGCAGCCAAAGCCTGCGTCGTCGACATAGATATCGCCATAGGCCTTGGGGCTGGATGTCCAAGAGTCCTGGTCGGGATTCCTATTCACCCCGTACAAGACAATGCCGTTCGTCTCACAATAGTGCACGGCATCGCGCAACAGATTGCTACCCTCCGGACTATTGGAGCGCATGGTGAAGAGAATCAACTTTGCCCCATGCCGCTGCAGTTTCTTCAGCCAAGTTATCGCTCCGGGCACCGGCTGGCCGATATCAGGATAGCGGTGATCGACCACCGTCCCGTCAAAATCAACACAAATATACATTTTACCCTCCACGGGTCATTACAGAATCTTTCGCAGCCATAACCTAATGCAACTTCCCAACATTGCAACTTGGAAGCTGAACCCCATGGCCGAAAGACCAGGCCGACCCGACAATCAATCATACTGCTTCATTCGGGATTGGCCAAAAGCATCTGCAAAGCAGTCTGACGTTTACTCGTATCCTGACGATGAACCGCCATTGCCAGGGCCTTACGGGTGCCGACGAGGACGGCGAGGTGACGTGCCCTCGTCAATCCGGTATAGATAAGATTACGAAAAAGCATCTTGAAATGCTGGGTCAGCACCGGAATAATGACCGCCGCAAACTCGCTGCCCTGCGACTTATGGATAGTTATCGCATAGGCCAGATCGAGCTCGAGAATATCATCCTTCTGATAGTGCACCCACCGCCGGTCCGGAATGAATTCCACATCGCAGCTGAGACCAACGTTATCGATGGCGGTTATCCTGCCGATATCGCCGTTGAAGACATTGAGTTCATAATTATTCCGCCGATGAATGACTCTGTCGCCGGTGCGGAAAATCCTCTCACCCACCTGCAGCTGAGCCTTGCCGGGGGCGGGCGGATTGGCCGCCTCCTGGATGATCCGATTGAGATTTACGGTTCCCAGACTGCCGCGGGTCATCGGCGAAAGAATCTGAATCTCTCCCTCTTTACCGTAATACTTGGGAATCCACTGCATATACAGGCGCACGACGGCGTCGACGGCGGCAAAACCGTAATGGAGAGTTGACCAGGGATGAACCTTGGCGAGAACCGCCTTGAGTTCGTTGACGGAGCCATCCGCCGTCTGTATTTTCTGGATGTCAACGTGTTGAAATTTTTTCGGGACAACAAAATCCTGTTCATAAGAGGAGTAAATCCTTTCCTCGGTCCTGAATTCATAAAGATTTTCCGCGGTCGTCAACCCTTCAAGGTGCGGGGTCTGAAAATCATAGAATTTTTTTACTTTCGTCACAAAGTCCATCTGTTCCTTGGTGGCCTCATCGGTGTCAATGAACAGACAATCGACCTTTTCCATCCACAACTCCGGCTTTTTAAAAGGCGAATCAATATGCGGTGTTATGCCCCTATTCAGCTGATGGGCGAATTCGATGATCTTCGAGGCCCGTGCCTGGCGAAAAACCTCGGTCAGACGAAAAACTGCAACCGTCCCGGACAAAATAATGTCCCGCAGCACATTGCCGGCACCCACCGCCGGCAGTTGATCGGCATCGCCGATAAGAAGCACCTGACAGGACGGAGGCACAGCTTTCAACAGCGAGGCGGTCAGCGAAATATCGAGCATAGAGCATTCATCGACGATAAGAACGTCGGCACGCAGCGGCTGCTCCTGGTTTTTCTGGAAGGTACCATTCTGCCACTCGAGCAGGCGGTGCAGGGTTTTCGCCTCTCGGCCGATGACCTCGGACATTCGCTGCGCTGCGCGACCGGTGGGGGCGGCAAGCAGCACTCGTTTGCCGAGGTGCTCCAGTAGCCTGACAATGACCAGGGTCGTGGTGGTCTTGCCGCAACCCGGGCCGCCGGTGAGCACCGAAAAGCGACTGCCGGCGATCGAGCGCACGGCTACCGCCTGCTCTGCGCTGAGACTAACCCCCTGCTGTCGACAATGGTGTTCAACCCACGTATCAACAAATTTTTCGTCGATACCAAGAGGATATGCCATAGCTCCGACCGTGCGTGCCACAAATGCTTCGTCGTAATACAGCGATTTTGAATAGTAACACAGCTGTTCATCGGCATCTTGCCGGGTCAACAGCCGTACCTTTAGCTGGTTATCGTCCTCCATGAGTTGCAGGATTTCCGACAGCCGTTCCGCCGGATCAAAACCGAGGAGGGCGCCGACCTCAGTGCGTATTTGGGCCAAAAACAGAAAACAATGTCCCTGCTCCCGGCCGGCGGCAAGGACATGGCGCACCGCCGCAACTATCCGCTGCTCGCTATCTTTGGCCAACCCCAAACTGAGGGCAACCTTGTCGGCGGAAAAAAAACCGATGCCGTAAAAATCACTCGCCAGACGATACGGATCTTCTCTGACGATACCATTTGCCTGTTCCCCATACTTCTTATAAATCCGCACGGCAAAGAGGGTGGAGATACCATGGCCCTGGAGAAACATCATCACCTCCCGGACCATGCGGTGTTCGCGCCAAGCATCCCGTATCAGCTCCAGCTTTTTTCCGGCGATACCGGGAACCTCGATGAGCCTGCCGATGTCATTTTCAAAAACCTCCAGGGTGCTTTGCTGAAAATGACCGACAATCTTCCCGGCAGTCTTCGGCCCGACACCATGGATGAGGCCGGAGCCCAGATATTTTTCCAATGCTGCCGCCGTTGCCGGTTTTTTCTCGATGGCCTTTTCGGCCTTGAATTGCCGCCCGAACTGGGGATGGACGGTCCAGGCACCCTGGAACTCCATGGTCGCCCCGGCAAAGACCTGGGTCTGGTGCACGGTTACCGTTTCCATGGAGCCTGGGTTGTTGAAAGGGCTGATGCGGAGTACCGACCAGCCGCTGTCAGAGTTGTGGTAGGTTACCCGTTGGACAATGCCTTTGACGGTTTCAGTAATGTCGGCCATGGCCCTCAAGGGGAATTGATAATAAACTCGAAAGATACCTTGTGTTGTTTAAAATGATTTTTGTCACGCGATGTTATGCGATAAGCTACGACTAATTGACCTTCTGCAGACGGATTCCATCGCCAAAACGAATACCCTGACCGGCGACGACCATGGCGTCAATTTTTTCATGCACCTCGGCGAGTGGCATCTGCAAGGCCAACGACAGCTGTTCCGCCGTATAATAGCCATAACCGGTTTCATCCTGCAGCAAAGGAACAAGGCCCGGATGCCTTTCCTGAAAACTGCGATTCAGCTCGACCCGAGTTGCCTGCGGAATATTTTCATAAAGATATTGCATAGCTGCATGAATGAGATATGATGCTTCTCGGTCAGGTGCTCTGTCTATCACCGTAACAACCTGAACAACATCTGCCGGGTTTGTGAATTGATCATGCAACGCTTTGATGATTTTTGCCGAGTCGGCAGGTGATAGACAATTGCAATGGCAGCCGATGAGAATTTTACGGCACCCCGGACATTCCTCATTGGCACAACCAAAACTATGCATTGCACCCGCAGGCATTCCACATCCATTGCATACATCGTGGCATGTCATGGTCTGCTCCGAGCCAACCAAAATCCGCTCGAGATATTTTTCCAGCTTCATCTTCAGGACCTCCCGTAAGTAATGGTCGTCTCTTGTCCACACCCCACGTCGTCACCTCCCTATCCGGAATACGGCAATGCCTTAGCGGACAGCCAACATTCGGCACGCCTTATAAGGGCTGCTGGAAAACCTTCGAAGAAATGATCCCGACTATGTACCCTTTGGTTTCTTCGTCTAACTCGACAAATTCCACTCCTACTTTGAATCTGCCTTCCAGGCTACTGACATTTCTTATTACCGCCCTGGAAATCACCTTCTGTTTTCCGAGGAAAAAGCCAACCTTCAGCAATTGACCCTCTGCCAGCTTGGTTTTCAACAAGGCCGCAAAACCACCCTGCGCTATATCAAGTAAATATCCGGTTTCCTCAAAATTTTTTGAAACCATTTTCACCGGAATACTTTTCACACCAAGGATGGCATGCAACTCGGTGTTGGCAATTCTCAGCCAGGCTCTTTTTCCGAGCGGGTTTTCCGGCTCATACTTCCAATCCACTTCCAGACCGTTAAGGGATGGGATGTGGTCCCAGCCTGTTTTATCTTTTGCCATATGTTTTCCCTTGGGAAAAATCCATAGTAATACAAAGCACTCCAGCCAATCCCCCTTTAAAATATATAGACATATAGCCATAAAAAACAAGTATCATGCCGGACTAAAACCGCTGATGACAGTTTTGCCGCCTATCCTCCAAACAAGACCGACAAAGACCAATATTTTATCACCCATGAACAGCGCGTGCAGGCTGATATGGCAATTAGAAATCTCACCGATCAGATAGAGGCCAGCAACTTTCTCGTGGGCCTGCAGCTTGCTCTCTTTTTCATGCTGCTGATTTTTTTGCTGCTTTACGACCGACCTGGTTCGAGTGCCGTCAAAAAGAAAATATGAGGAAAAGATTCTTAGACAGGATCACCTCGCCGAAAAACCAGGCGGTTTTCCAGCGAGGTGACAAGACGGCTTTATTCTTTCCAGTCCGGGCGGATATGCAGCTCGGTCAGTTGTTTTCTGGCAACGAAAGCCGGGGCCTCGGTGAGCGGGCAGGTGGCCTTCTGGGTTTTCGGGAAGGCGATGACATTGCGGATGGAATCGCTGCCGGTGATGAGCATCAGCAGTCGGTCAAGGCCAAAGGCCAGCCCGCCGTGCGGCGGCGCACCGAGCTCAAGAGCGCGGAGGAGAAAGCCGAATTTCTCGGTCGCCTCTTCAGCGCCGATGCCGAGAACCGCAAGTACCTTCGACTGCAGCTGCTTCTGATGGATACGAATGGAACCGCCGCCGATTTCCGTGCCGTTCAGCACCAAGTCATAGGCGCGACTGAGGACAGCGGCCGGATCGCTGTCAAGTTTGGTGATATCCTCGTCCTTGGGCGCGGTAA
This sequence comes from Desulfobulbales bacterium, assembly GCA_038211245.1. Taxonomy (GTDB): domain Bacteria; phylum Desulfobacterota; class Desulfobulbia; order Desulfobulbales; family Desulfocapsaceae; genus Desulforhopalus_A. The sequence continues at coordinate 18,201 of JBBQVT010000030.1, forward strand.
AGGGATGGTGCAGGGCCTGATAGCGTTTATCCTTTTCATCGTACTCCATGAGAGGAAAGTCGGTAACCCAGGTAAAACGGAAATCATCTTTTTTGAGAAGCTGCAAACGTCTGGCAAGTTCGACCCGCAACTCGGAAAGGACCTGAAAAACCACCTTTTTAACGTCGGCACCAAAAAACAGTAGATCCCCCTGCACTGCGTCGGTAGCTGTGGCGATTGCTGCCCGTTCTTCCTCGGTAAAAAACTTGCCGATCGGCGACTGCCACTCACCGCCGGCCTTCATCTTGACATAGGCCAGACCTTTGGCGCCAAACTGGGCGACATATTCGGTCAGTAGATCGATCTCCTTCCTGGAAAACTCAGCACAACACTTGGCGTTGATTGCCCGAACCGTGCCGCCCTTGTCGGCAATGTCCCGGAACACCTTGAAACCGCAGGTGGCGGCAATGGCAGTGAGATCGACCAACTCCATGTCAAAGCGAACATCCGGTCGGTCGGTGCCGTAACGGTCCATCGCCTCGGCAAAGGTGAGACGCGGAAACGGTGGGGCAAGATCCAGACCGAGGGTCTCCTTGAACACCTTGGCGATCATTCCTTCGTTGATGGCCATGATCTGTTCTTCATCGACAAAGCTGAGCTCCATATCTATCTGGGTGAACTCCGGCTGGCGATCGGCCCGCAGATCCTCGTCGCGAAAGCACTTGACGATCTGGTAGTAGCGGTCCATTCCGGCAATCATCAGCAACTGCTTGAAGAGTTGCGGCGACTGCGGCAGGGCGTAGAATTTCCCGGCGTTGACCCGACTGGGTACCAAATAGTCGCGGGCACCCTCGGGGGTGGAGCGGGTGAGCATCGGAGTTTCGATATCAAGAAAACCGTTATCGTTGAGATAATTACGAACAACCATGACTGCCTTGTGGCGCATAACCAGATTGGCGGCCATTTCCGGTCGCCGCAGATCCAGATAGCGGTATTGTAGGCGAAGGTTGTCCGACACCTCAACATCCTCGTCCAAAGGAAACGGCGGAGTCTCGCTGCTGTTGAGAAGACGCAGGTCACTGACCAGAACCTCTATCGCTCCGGTGGCAAGTTTCGGATTAGCCATATCGCCCGGCCTGGCCTCGACCCGACCCTGGATTGCCAGCACCCACTCGCTGCGGACCTGATGCGCCTTGGCATGAACCTCGGGATTGATCTCCGGGTTAAAAACCACCTGGGTAATACCGTGGCGATCGCGAAGATCTATAAAAATTACCCCGCCATGGTCGCGCCGCCGGAGAACCCAACCCATCAGCGTTACCTGCTCACCAACATTCTTGACCCCGAGATCATTACAAAAATGCGTCCGGCTCAAACTTCCCATCGATTCCATAAGTACTCAATATGTTAAATTTATAATTTATAGTGTTGCCCAGGTTCGGTGAATCACATGGATCATTCAGATTTTCCTAGGCAGTAGGAAAAAATTACTTTTTATGTCCTCGCTCCGGTATTTGCCCGACAATAGCGCCGGCATCCAGAAGAATCTCCTGCTGCTGCTCGGTTGCCATATTGCGTAGCACTCCCTTGCCCGACAGAAGCTCGGCATCGCCGATTATCAGGACAAATCGCGCGCCGGCCTTGTGCGCCTGTTTCATCAGACTTTTCAAGCTCCGGCCTTCATGATCCATGGCGATCTTCAATTTTTTAGCCCGCAGAGCATGGGCCAGTGCAAAAGCGGTATAGCTGCCATTCTCGCCGACTCCGGCGACGAACAGGTCTATCTCGTCAGTTGGCAAAAAGCCTTTTTCCCGCTGCTGCAACAGAAGAACCAACCGTTCCATACCCATGGCAAAGCCGATGCCCGGACTATTTTTCGGACCACCAAGAGTTTCGATAAGCCCGTCATAGCGGCCGCCGGCAGCGACTGCCGCCTGCGCCCCAAGATCGGTGGTAATGAATTCAAAGGTGGTGCGGCAGTAATAATCGAGGCCGCGGACCATGAATTTGTTGAGGCTATAGTCAACGTTCAACTGCTTGAGCCCGGCCTGGACCTTTGCGAAATGATCGGTGCAGGGGGCGCACAAATGGTCTTGCAGGGCCGGGGCACCCTGCATCTGCTCCCGGCAGGCGGGTACCTTGCAATCGAGTACCCGCAGTGGATTAGTGCTGCTCCTGCGCTTGCAGTCGCCACATAAGGCGCCCTGTCGATCGTTGATATAAGCCATCAATTGCCTGCGGTATTCGGGCCGGCATTCCGGACACCCCAGGGAATTCACTTCAAGGCTGACCGATAGCCCCAATTCACCGAGAAGCATCGCCCCCATCGCCATGAGTTCGGTATCGACCCGCGGATTCTCCGACCCCAAAACCTCAATGTCCATCTGATGAAATTGCCTGAGCCGTCCTTTCTGGGGACGCTCGTGGCGAAACATCGGTCCGATGGTGAAAAGCCGCTGCACCGGCTTCTGTACATACATGCCATGTTCTATATAGGCACGCAGCAGGGAAGCGGTCGCCTCCGGGCGCATGGTGATCTTCTTGTCGACAAAGGTATACATCTCCTTTTCGACAATATCAGTGGCCTCGCCAATGGATCTGGCAAAAAGCTCGGTTTCTTCGAGAATAGGCAGTCGGATTTCTTGGAAATTGAAACGCTCAAAAATATCCCGTGCCACCTTTTCAAGATATTGCCAGAGTTCAACTTCACCTGGCACAATATCCTTAAACCCTTTCAGGGCCTGAATTTTCACAACAGTCTCCAACGATAAAAAATTCTCTTTTCCGATCCTACGGAAAAGAAATAAACGATACACATGAGGATTCTTCCCGAATCATCTATCTGCACACGCAAAAATGTTAAATTTAACCGCAATGCTGGCGTTTTGTCAAGGCGCCGCCATCAATCACCCTTCTTCACCCTCCGATTTTAATTACCCATCTGCCCTTTTTTCCTATCCTCACCGGACATTTGTTAAACAGCGGTGTCGCACACACTGTTCTTGACAAATACCGGCAATCGATGCATTATCTGCTTTCTTACCGTTAATGCACATTTACAAGGAGCTCTTCCCGCATGAAGTTACCTTCATTGAAAATCGGCCCGTTTACTGCTTCATTTCCGTTAATTCAAGGCGGCATGTCCATCCGCGTATCAACTTCCGCACTTGCCGTTCCTGTTGCCGAGTGCGGCGGGATCGGGGTTATCGGCGGTTCCGGTTTACCACCCGAGGAACTCAGTGCCGACATCAAGAAGGCAAAGGCCGCCACCAAGGGTGTCGTCGCGGTGAATATCATGTATGCCATGAAGGATTTTTACCAGCTGGTAGTAAGTTCCATCGATGCCGGCATCGACATGATCATCACCGGCGCCGGTTTTTCCCGGGATATATTTAAAATCGGCCGGGAAAGTAATACCCCGATAGTCATGATCGTCAGTTCACCTACCCTTGCCAAACTCGCCGAAAAGCTCGGTGCCGCAGCGATCATTGTTGAGGCTAAAGAAGCCGGTGGTCATCTTGGTACCGACCGGCCCCTGCGCGAAATTTTCCCTCCTATTCGCGAAGTTATTAAAAAGATCCCGCTGATTGCCGCCGGCGGCCTCACCAACGGCTATGAAATGGCGGAAATGATGGATCAATACGGTGCAGATGGCATTCAAATCGCCTCCCGCTTTGTGCTCAGTAAGGAATGCGATATCTCCGACGACTATAAACAGGCCTATCTGAATGCCAAAAAGGAGGACATTGTTCTCACCTCATCCCCTGTCGGCATGCCGGGTCGAGCCATAAACAATCCCTTCGTAAAGGCTGTCAATGCCGGAGAGGATGTCAGTACCAAAAGGTGCCGCCAGGTGTGTCTGAAAAAGTGCGATCACCACTATTGTATCAACGAACGGTTGATGATGGCACGCGATGGCAATACCAGGGATGGTCTTATATTCTCCGGAGAAAATACCTACAAAATGAATTCAATACTTTCAGTTTCGGAAATTTTCAAACAATTCAAGGAACAAGCGGAAGCTGTGTATAAAGAGGGTCTAGGATTCAGCCCGGCAACCTGACCGATTCGAGTCTACCTATGGATTTTTTAAAAGAAGAAGACACCGCGCCGGAAGTTTCGGTACCCGCACTATTTGCCCGCATCATCCCCCCCGAAGAGCATTCCATCACTCCCGAGAAAATCGATCAGGACGCACTTTTTGTTCTGAGAAAAATCGCCGATGCCGGTTTTGCCGGCTACCTTGTCGGCGGTGGAGTTCGTGATCTGTATCTCGGAAATACTCCGAAGGATTTTGACATCAGTACCGATGCACGGCCCGGCCAGCTACGCAAATTGTTCCCCCACAGCAACACCATCGGCCGACGTTTCCGTCTGGTCCAGGTCTTTTTTAAGGCCGGAAAAACCATCGAGATCAGCACCCTGCGATCACTCAGCGAATATGATCTAGATGGACCGGAAGAGGTGCTTGCCCCCAACAATACCTTCGGAACCTTGAGTGAAGATGCCAGGCGCCGCGATCTTACTATTAATTCGCTGTTTTATGAAATTAAAACGGGCACAATTATTGATTATGTGGGGGGGACTGAGGATCTTGAGCGGGGCATAATCAGAATAGGAGGCGAGCCTGCCCGCAGGATCGGTCGAGACCCGGTACGAATGATGCGGGCTATCCGCCACGCCGCAAGAAGTAACTTTTCTATTGAAAATGCTACCTGGAAAGCCATCTGCACCCACAGTGACAAACTCCGTCTCTGCCCTCCATCCCGGCTGCGTGACGAATTCCTCAAGGATCTTTACGATGGCGCAGCGTATCAATGGTTTTTGCTTGCCGCCGATTCGGGAATTTTCGCCAATCTTTTCCCGTTCTACCGTAAAACCTTGTTAAAGAGTGCCGATGCAATTAATAAGCCGAAAGAGCTGCTGGCGAGACTTTTCCAGACTATTGACCGCGCCAATGCCCTGGCAGTCAGCCAAAATAACCACCGTCAACCTGATTTCTTTTTATTTGCTCTTATCCTTATTCCCTGGATAGAGACTCGCTGGCAACTTTATAGTACATTCAGAAAGAGCAATGCTCTGTTTCAATTGGCCAAGGAAATTCGTGACGAAATCGACCGAACCATCGGCGTCGATCTCAACCTGCGGCGCTCACTCCGCCAGGAAATGGTCAGCCTCCTGATTAATCTCTCCCTGGTAATTCACAATAAAACGGCGAACGATTGGCCCAAATGGTTGAAGCGGAAAAGTTATTTTAAAAAAACCATGCTCTTTTATCATTTCTACACGGAGGCCTTCACCGGGGAGCCAATCGACGATCGAATCCTCATTACTGATGCTCCACCGCAGCTCCCTGAAATTTCCCAAACCACTCCTCGCCGGATTGCGCCGGCGGCGGAAAAGCTCCCTCCTCCTCAATGCAAACCAGCCTTTTCTTCAAAAGCAAAGGGTGGTATTTTCGGGTTTAAAAAATAGATTTTGGTTTTTTCTTGCACCGCCGCATCAAGTCACTCATTCCCTGTCTATAGATATTAGATATGTGGACATCTCAATTACCCCGAATTGCACACCCAGCGGAATCACTGCCATTCCTCCTCTATCGACAGAGAAGTCGTAAGCCCAGCTGTACTTTTTCAACTGACCAGTAACCTTTGATTGTGCAAAGGATGCGCAAAACTGCATCCTTCCAGACAAGAAATTGTGCATCTTGTGCCCCGCCAACTCCGGTTGTCGCAAAATCAGCATAAAGCTTCTAGAAATGGCGAATTTGCGCTTGCGTTGATACTACAAAGGTGGTAGTTTTTGCCACCCAACAGTCAATAAAGACCGTTCGCACAAGTACTTTTTGTGTTTCTGCTATAAACATTGCCGCACTCTTTGCACAATGGTGATAAAATACTTTAAGCGCTGTTTATGCCGAACATTTTGCTCATCTTATCGTCATACTAATAGCGCGCAGTGGTCACACCAAGATACCAACCAGATCCAACCATTGTGGTGTTCAGTCTGTTTATCAATATTGGCCCCACTCTCAATTGTTTTTCCTTTTATTATTCAGTACTTATTTGCTTCCAACCGCAGAATTTCCCTCCGTTTGACGTTTCAAGATTTTTTCAGTAAGGAACGGCAACAGCGGGGGTCGATGTTCAGAAATACCAAAGCTGGCCGGCTTTACCTTTTTTCTTTTCTCTTTTTTTCTTTTTATTCACTTCTTCGGCATCGCTTTTGCCGGAGCAACCGCGCATTGGCGCACATTTGTTGTCACACAGCAAGAGGAGGTTGATATGGCAGACACGGTTAACAAAACTCTGGAACCGCAGATTGATCGGCGTGGGTTCCTCAAGGGATGCACAATGGCTGCAGCCGCATTAGGGCTGTCCGAAGCTATGATCCCGAAACTCGTGGAAGCGGCGGCAACCGCCGAACGACCACGGGTTATCTGGCTTCATTTCCAGGAATGCACGGGCTGCACGGAAAGTCTCCTGCGCTCCTCACACCCGGATCTGGCTCGCCTGCTTCTCGATATAATTTCCCTTGATTATCACGAGACAATCATGGCTGCCGCCGGCCATCAGGCCGAGCAGAATCTGCACGACACCGTCGACAAACATCCTTTTATTTTGGTCGTCGAAGGTGGAATACCTACCAAGGATAACGGCATCTATTGTAAAATCGCCGGCAAGACCGCCATGGAAATCCTCGCAAAAGTCGCTCCCAAGGCAACGGCAATTATCGCTATCGGCACCTGTGCCACCTTCGGCGGAGTTCAGGCTGCAGCCCCAAACCCAACAGGATCTGTTGGCGTACAGGCACTGGTGAGTGGTAAACCGATCGTCAATATTCCAGGATGCCCGCCAAACCCCATTAACTTCCTTGGCACCATTCTCCACTATCTAACCTTCAAGAGACTTCCCGCCCTTGACAGCCTAAACCGTCCGCTCTTTGCCTATGGCAGAAGAATTCATGACCATTGCGAGCGTCGTGCGCATTTTGATGAAGGCCGTTTCGTTGAAGTATACGGTGATAAATCCCACAAACTGGGCTATTGCCTGTACAAAGTCGGCTGCAAAGGCCCAGAGACCTTCGCCAACTGCCCGGCGGTTCGCTTTAACGACGTCGATGTTTGGCCGGTAAGTGTTGGCCACGGCTGCCTCGGTTGTACCGAACCGAATTTCTGGGATACCATGACTCCATTCTACGAGAGACTGCCAAATGTAAAAATCCCGGCCAGCGGAATCATCGACAGCGCTGATCAGGTTGGCAAAACCGTACTCGGGGTAACCGCCGCCGCAGTCGGTATCCATGCCGCAGTGGGAATAGGCAAAAGGCTGATTAAAGGCAAAAGCGAAGAATAATGCCAAAAGTTTTTGCCCATTTGAATGATTAGCAATTGATAAAATTTTACCGGCGTTCGGAAAATAATCATTTTCCTTAGTCTGGTAGTCACTATTTGGAGGTTTCACACATGGCTCAGCGAATCACCATTGATCCTATAACCAGGATCGAAGGTCACCTAAGAGTAGATATCGAAGTAGATGGAGGCAAGGTCACCAAGGCATGGTCCTCCGGCCAGATGTACCGTGGTCTTGAAAATATTCTGAAAGGCCGTGATCCCCGCGATGCGTGGCTCTTCGTCCAGCGAATCTGCGGGGTCTGCACCACGGTTCATGCCCTGGCTTCCGTCCGTGCCGTCGAAAATGCCCTCGGCCTTGAGATTCCGCTCAACGCCCAGCTGGTCCGCAATATGGTCCAGTCAATTCACTGCCTGCACGATCATATCGTCCATTTTTACGCCCTCTCCGCCCTCGACTGGGTCGATGTGGTTTCCGCCCTCAAGGCCGACCCGGCGGCCGCCGCCAAACTGGCGGACAGTCTTTCCGATTGGCCCGGCAACAGCCCGAAACGTTTTGCCGCGGTCAAAGACAAGGTCAAAGCCCTGGTGGAAAGCGGTCAGCTCGGCCCCTTCGCCAATGCCTACTGGGGCCATTCGGCCATGAAGCTGCCACCGGAGGCCAATCTCATGGCGGTTTCCCATTACCTGGAAGCGCTGGATTATCAGCGCAAGGCCACCCAGGCCCTGGCCATCATCGGCGGTAAAAATCCGCATATCCAGAACCTGGCCGTCGGCGGGGTCACCACCAATCTCAATCCCGAGAACCAGACCGGCGTTACCATGGAACGCCTCTACTACATCAAACAGCTCGTTGAGGAAGTCCGCTCCTTCATCAAGATGGTGTACATGACCGACGTCGTTGCCGTCGGCGCCCTGTATGCCGAGTGGATTCCCTACGGCGCAGGCGTCACCAACTACATGGCCGCTCCGGACATGTTCCTCGACGCCGCCGGGACCAAAGCCGATCTCCCCGGCGGGACCGTCTTCGGCGGTGATCTCAAAACCATCAAGCCGATCAGTGTCCACGCCGATCCGTATTTCAAGGAAAACGTCGAGGAATCGATCGCCAGAGCCTGGTATGACGGCAACTGGTCGAAGCACCCCTGGGAATCGTCCACCGACGCCAAATACACCGAATTTCAGGATGAAGGCAAATATTCCTGGCTGAAGGCTCCGCGCTTCCAAGGCAAACCGATGCAGGTCGGGCCGCTTTCGCAGATGGTGGTCGGCTACGCCCAGGGCCATGAACCAACCGTCAAGAGTGTCAATGATTTCCTGGGCCGGGTCAGTGCCGTAGCCGGAGCCAAAGTCGGACCGGAAGCGCTGCACGGCACAATCGGCCGGCATGCCGCCCGCGCCGTGCGCGCCGGGATGATGGCCGACCTCTGCCTCAAACATTGGGAGCTGCTGGTCAATAATATTGCTTCCGGCGACTACGAGATCTTTAGGCCCTGGTCCTATCCCAAGGGTGAACAGCGCGGGGTCGGGGTCCACGAGGCGCCGCGCGGGTTGCTTTCGCACTGGATCGTCATCCAGGACGGCAAGATCAAGAACTACCAGTGTGTTGTGCCTTCCACCTGGAATGCCGGTCCCCGTGATGAAAAAGGCCAGCTCGGACCCTATGAAGCTTCACTGATCGGCAATCCGATCGCCGACCCGGAACGACCGCTCGAGGTTCTGCGCACCATCCATTCGTTCGACCCATGCATTGCCTGTGCCGTCCATATGCTCGACCCGGAAGGTAAGGAAGTAGTGAAAGTGAAAGCAACGTAAGCCCTCTTCACATCCACGCAAAACTTTTCGTTCCGGCTCAAACCGCAGGAGGTAAATAGAATGGCAACATACGTAAAACATCACTGCTGGAGCATACTGCTTCGGCTGTTCCACTGGATGTTTGCCCTGTCGATCGTGTTTCTGGTAGTGACAGGGTTTTACATCAACAATCCATGGACAAATACCATGATTGAAGGAAGCTTCAGCTTCCCCATGGCAACCATGCGCTACATTCACTATATTGCAGCGTATACCTTTGCAGCAGCGGTAGCGATCAGGCTGTTCCTCTACATTTTCGGTAATGCTCAGGAAAGAATCTGGGACATCCTGCCGTTTACCAAACGAAATCTCAACAACCTGAAAATGACCCTGTTGCAGTACAGCTACATCAGCGACGAGCATGACGAGAGGCTTGGCCATAACATCCTGGCCGGACTCGCCTACCTCATGACCTTCATCGCTGCAATCTTCATGATTTTCAGCGGCTTTTTCATGCTGTATCCGGAGGCTTCATTCTGGCAGGGCTGGGGAGTGACGCTTTTCGGCAGTCAACAGTCCGCCCGCTATCTGCACCACATCTTGATGTGGTGGTTTATGATCTTTGCGGTCATCCATATCTATCTCTGCATCTGGAATGACAGCATTGAACCCGAGGGACTCATTTCCTCGATCTTTACCGGTGCGAAATTTAAACACAAAGCATAAGCGGCAAGGGGTCGAAATCCTGGTCCAAGGTACGGTTCAGGGCGTAGGATTTCGACCCTTCATCTACAATTTAGCCTGTCGTTTTGGGATTACCGGAACGGTGACAAATACCGGTGACGGGGTGGTCATCACGGCCGCCGGACCCAGCGACAGGCTAGATCTTTTTATTGCGGCAATCACCACCGAGGCGCCACCGCTCTCGACGGTCACCGCCATTCAGTCCCGCCCCCTGAAAGCGGCCTTGCCCACCGGAGCCTTCACCATCCTGCCGAGCGTCGCCGGGACTTCGGCGACCACCGCCATCCCGCCGGATGTGGCGCTGTGCGATGACTGCCTGAAAGAACTCCTCGATCCCGCCGACCGCCGTTTTCATTACCCCTTTATCAACTGTACCAACTGCGGGCCCAGGTTTACCATCGTCCGGACCATCCCCTATGACCGGCCGGGGACTTCAATGCAGGTCTTCCCGATGTGCCCGAGCTGTTTGACTGAATACCACGATCCCGGCAACCGCAGGTTCCATGCCCAGCCGAACGCCTGCCCGGCATGCGGACCGGCCGTCGCCCTCCACGGCCGCACCGGGGAACTGATCCCGGCCGCCGAGCCGCTGGCCGCGGCGGTCTTACTGCTTCATGAAGGCCGGGTTCTCGCCCTCCGCGGCATGGGCGGCTTTCATCTCGCGGTAAACGGCTGTTCGGCCTCCGCCGTCGCCCTTCTCCGCGCCAGGAAAGGCCGGCCGGACAAACCCCTGGCGATCATGGTCCGTGACCTTGCGGCGGCCGCCGCGTTCTGTATCGTCGGTCGACACGAAGCCGGGATGCTCAACTCCCCGGCCCACCCCATCGTCCTTTTGGTAAAAAAGAGTGGCACCAGGCTCGCCGACAATCTTGCCCCCGGCATCGACCAGCTCGGCGTCATGCTGCCTTATACCCCGCTCCATCATCTGCTCTTTCAGATGCCGGACTGCCCGGCCGCTCTGGTCATGACCTCCGGCAACACCAGCGGCGCACCGATCTGCACGACCAATGCCGATGCCCTGCACCGGCTTGCCGCGATCGCTGACTGTTTCCTCCTCCATAACCGGGAAATCATCACCCGGGTCGACGACTCGGTGGTTAAATTCGTCGGAGAGCAGCCGCTACTCCTGCGCCGGGCCCGGGGCTTTGTCCCCTCGCCACTGCCCATTGCCTGGGAGCTGCCGAAGATCCTCGGCTGCGGGGCCGGGTTGAAAAACACCTTCTGCCTCGGCCGAAACCGCAGTGTCTTTCCCAGTCAGCATATCGGCGATCTCGACAACCTTTCTTCCTACGAGTTTTATCTGGAATCGGTGGACCACCTCTGCCGGGTTCTGCAACTCGACCCGGAAGCGGTCGCCTGCGATCTCCACCCCGATTACCTGAGCAGCCGCTATGCCGCAAGCCGCAACCTGCCATTGTACCGGGTCCAGCACCACCACGCCCATGCCGTCGCGGTCATGGCCGAACACGGCCTTTCAGGTCCGGTTCTTGCCGTGGTCCTGGACGGCACTGGTCTTGGCGAGGACGGCACCATCTGGGGCGGCGAGATCCTCCATACCGATCTCACCTCCTGCCGTCGCCTCGGCCATCTCAGCCATCTCCACCTGCCCGGTGGTGACGCCGCCGCCACCGAGCCGTGGCGGATGGCCATCGCCGCACTTTACCAGACCTTTGGGGCCGAAGGCGTGGCGACCGACCGTTTGCCGCCGGCGCTCGCCCACCTCGACGGCGCAGTCGTGGCGACCATCCTGGCGATGCTGGAAAGCGGCTTTAATTCTCCGCTCACCTCCAGCTGCGGCCGGTTGTTTGACGCCGTCGCCGCCCTTCTCGACATCCGCCTGAAAATAAGTTATGAAGGGCAGGCGGCGATGGAACTGGAGGCGCTCGCCAAAAAAGCCAGAACGAGTTCCTGGCCTGAAAATATTTTGCCCAGATCACCCAGCGACTTAGCGCCTTTTCTCATCACCTCCGCAGGAAAATGGGAGATTAGTTGCCCGGAATTTGTTAAAATGGTTCTTGCCGGAATCGCCAGGAAAGATCCGCCTGCCGACATCGCCTTACGATTTCATAACGTACTTATCAGCACTATCACCCGGCTTATCGAAATCCTCGCCCAACGGACCGGCATCCGCCAGATTGTTCTTGCCGGTGGATGCATGCAGAACAGTTTGCTGCTGGCGGGTCTTCTCCATACTCTTAAAACCATCAATCTTCAGGCCTTTACCGGAAACATGCTGCCGGTCAACGACGGCGCGGTTTCTTTTGGCCAGACAATAGTAGGAGGTCTGCGACATGTGTCTCGCAATTCCCATGAGGGTCACCAGCATTCAGGGTGACCCGGACGATTTCACCACCAACCAGATTGCCACCGTTGACGCCGACGGTATCAGCAAGGAAATACGACTCGATATCGTCGACCACTGGCCCGCCGTCGGTGACTATGTCATCATCCATGCCGGCTTTGCCATCCACTCACTGGTCGAGGAGGAGGCCTTGAAAAACCTCGCCCTGCTCCGCGAACTGGCGGAAAAGACTCCGATCGAGTTACTCTCCTGACCCACGGACGACGATGAAACATCTTGATGAATACCGTGCGGGCAGCCTCGCCCGTCCTCTCGTCGACGAACTGCAACGGGCGGTCACCAAACCCCTGCGGGTCATGGAGGTCTGCGGTTCGCACACCATGGCCATTTTCCGGAACGGGCTACGAACGATTTTGCCGGCCGGCATGGAACTGATCTCCGGCCCCGGCTGTCCGGTCTGTGTCACCTCCGCCTCCCATATGGACGCCTTTATCGACATGGCCGACCGGCCGGGCATTCGGGTCGCGATTTTTGGCGACCTCTTTCGCGTGCCGGGCAGCCATGGTTCCCTGGCCGAGGCCAGCTCCCGCGGGGCCAAGGTCGACATCGTCTATTCGCCGATGGACGCCCTCGATCTGGCCGCCATAAATCCCGAGGAACTGGTGGTGTTTCTGGGGGTCGGTTTTGAAACCACCACCCCCGGAATCGCCGCGACCATCCTCGCCGCGAAAAACCGAGGCATCAAAAACTTCACTGTTTTTTCGACCCAGAAAACCATGCCGGCCCCGATGGAAGCCCTGCTCAGCGACCCTGCCCTCAGGATTGACGGCCTGCTCTGCCCCGGCCACGTCTCCTCAATTATCGGGGCGGGAGCCTGGCAGCCGCTGGCCAGCAGATACCATCTGGCCTGCGTCGTCGCCGGGTTCGAAACCGCCGATCTCCTGAAAGGCCTGATCCACCATGCCAGACAGGTCGGCGACAACGACATCAAAGTCGAGAACGCTTATCCCCGCGCCGTTTCCTGGGAGGGAAACCAGCGCGCCGAAAAGATGGTGACCGAAATTTTCGAACCGGCCGATATGGATTGGCGCGGCCTCGGCCGCATCCCCTTGAGCGGCCTGAAAATTCGGGCAGAATATGCGGAATTCGATGCGGAAATCCGGCTTGACATCACCCTGCCGGTGGCCCGGGAACCGAAAGGCTGCCTGTGCGGCAACGTCCTCAAGGGGAGAAACACCCCCAGGCAATGTCATCTCTTCGCCACCACATGCACCCCGGCCACCCCGGTCGGCCCGTGCATGGTGTCGAGCGAAGGGACCTGCGCGGCGTACTATAAATACGGCCGGGATGAATAGCCCCGGCCCCGGGAACATCGCCAGCCCCGCCGCACTCAGCCAATTCAGCAACGGTTGCCAACGATGAAGGAGATCCATGTCCGGAAATAAAATTTTACTCGACCACGGCAGCGGCGGACTCGCCAGCCAGCAACTGATCAGCGAGCTGTTCCTCAAATATCTCGACAACCCGACCCTCCACAGCCTGGAAGACAGCGCTATCCTCACCAACCAGCCGGGTCGGCTGGCATTCACCACCGACAGCTACGTCGTCGATCCGATCTTTTTCCCGGGCGGCGATATCGGCAAACTCGCGGTGCACGGGACCATCAACGATCTGGCGATGCGCGGTGCCGCCCCGTACTGCCTCAGCCTCGGCCTCATTCTCGAGGAGGGCTTGGCTATGGACGACCTCGAGCGGGTGATTGTCTCGATCAGCGCGGCATGCCGGGAGGCCGGGGTGCCGGTGGTAACCGGTGACACGAAAGTGGTGCCGAAGGGCAAAGGCGACAAGATTTTCATCAACACCTCGGGCATTGGCTTCGTCGCCGATGGCATCGATATCTCATCGAAAAACGCCAGAGAAGGCGATGCCGTCATCGTCTCCGGCAGCATCGGCGATCACGGTATCACCATTATGACCAGACGCGCCGGCATCTCGGTGCAGGGGGATCTGCGGAGCGATACCATGCCGCTCCACACCTTGGTTGCCGCCCTGCTCCGGGAACTGCCCGGGGATATCCACACCCTCCGCGACCCCACCCGCGGCGGCGTCGCCACCACCCTCAACGAGGTAGCGGAGAGCAGCAGCCTGTCTATCGAACTCCGCGACGAAGCCCTGCCCGTTCGCCCGCAGGTCCGGGCGGCTTGTGAACTGCTCGGCCTCGACCCCCTCTATCTTGCCAATGAAGGGAAATGTCTGGTCATCGTCAAGGGCGACGCGGCGGAAAAGGCCTTGGCAGTCATCCGGGCGACCCCCGAGGGCCGGGAGGCGGCGATCATCGGCCGGTTGACCGCCGGCAAGGCCGGCCGGGTCATTATCAATACCCCCATCGGCGGTGCCCGGGTGGTCACGCCCCTGCAGGGCTTGCCGCTGCCCCGCATCTGTTAACGGCCTCAACAAGGGAAACCATGACTATTCCGTCACCCAAAAAAATTGGCATTGCCGGCATCGGCAATTATATAGTCGGCGATGAAGGCTTCGGGGTCCATGTCGTCCACTATCTGCAAGAGCACTACCAGTTTCCCGCTCAGGTAGAAATACAGGATGTCGGCACCGCCGGCAT
>JBBQVT010000031.1:0-32708 GCA_038211245.1 Desulfobulbales bacterium
ACCCGATGATTTCGGCTGGATGAGCCTCGGTATCTCCGTCGATGTCACCGCCTCGGCCGCCGCCGCCGCCGACCTGGTCATTGCCCAGGTGAATCGACACATGCCGCGGGTGCTTGGCCGCAGTTCCATTCATGTCAATGATGTCGATTATTTTGTTGAACATGATGAAAATCTCATCGAAATCGGCACCTATCCGGATGTGGCCATGGCCGGGATGATCGCCCGCTATATCGCCCGATTGATTGAGGACGGCTCGACTATGCAGATGTCCCTGGGTGGCACCTCCCAGGCCAATATTGAGGCGTTGATCGAGAAAAATGACCTGGGAATTCATACCCAGTATATGACCAACACCATCATGAGACTGATGGCCATGGGTGTGGTGAACAATAAAAGGAAGGGATTCAATACCGGCAAAGTCATCTGCAGCAATGCCATTGGTAACCAGGAACTCTACGATATGCTTGAAAACAATACGGCAATCGAGTTCCACCCTTCGAAATATGTCAACGACCCGCGGAAAATTGCGAAAAACAACCGAATGGTGGCGATGAATATGTGTCGGCAAATCGATCTCACCGGACAGGTGGTGGCCGACGCCCTCCCCTTTAATAATTTTTCCGGGGTCACCGGTATTCTCGACTTTTTCCGCGGTGCCGCCCTTTCCAAAGGCGGCAAATCGATCCTTATGCTGACTTCCACCACCAACAATGACAAGAACAGCCGGATTGTCCCGATGTTGCAGAACGCCGCCGTCGTTGTGCCGCGCAGCGAGGTGCAGTATGTGGTGACCGAGTATGGCTCGGTGAATCTTTTCGGCAAATCGATCCAAGAGCGGGCAACCGCCCTGATAAGTATCGCCCATCCCGACTTTCGCGACTGGCTTTTTGACGAGGCAAAAGAACTCGGGCTGCTCGGGCCCGAAAGGACACTCAGGGAGGAGATGCACTCGATATATCCCTTGGGGTTGGAGGAAACCAGGGTCGTGGACAACCAGCGTATCACCTTTCGGCCTGTCAAACCGACGGATGAGCGGATCATCCAGGAGCACTACTACGGTTTGGATAAAATCGATGTGGTGTCGCGCTTTTTTCATGAGAAAAAGAGTTTTGTCAGCAAGCAGATCGAACGTACCTTTGTCATCGATTACATCAAGGATATGACTATAGTCGCGGTCGAAGGACCGCCCGGTTTTGAGAAAATTCTTGCGGTCGGCGAATACTATTTGAATCCGGAGACCGAGATGGCCGAGATAGCCTTCTCAGTGGTGAAGGACTGGCAGGGACGGGGCTTATCGTCAATCGTTATCATCAAACTTGCGGAAGCCGCTAAAAGAAACGGCATCATAGGTCTCACCGCCTATACTTCGAGAGAAAATAAAAGGATGGTGAAACTTTTCAACACCTTGGACTATGAGGTGAAGACCTCGCCCCAGGGGGGGATGATTTACCTAGAGGCGTCTTTTACTCACGCAAAACCTCCCGGCCAGGGCAGTTAGGGGCCTTCACGAAATAGAAAGGGGCGGTTGTTGTTCAACGACCGCCCCTTTTTGCGTCAACCTTCAAAGGATTTCTGCTTTGATCCGAAACTGTTTAGGAAACTTCAGGAAATAACTTGTACATTCTCACCATTTCCTTACGGCTCTTTATGCCGTTTCCGGCCTTGCAATGACCAAGTTAATCATGGATGACGGCTTATTGAAATTTCAGCTCCATGGCCTGCTCATGGTACAGGTGGTTGATCTGGGAATTATCGAATACGGCGATGCCGAAGGGGTAGGTCTTGCCCTTGTCGGTAAACTGGACATCCTGGCTATCGGCATTTTCTCCTTCCGTTTTCAGAGCGCGCTGGACTTCCAGGGTCCAGGTGCCGTTCTCATAGTGGTTGCGGGAAAGGATATCGGCCCGACCGCCGGCCAGCGGGGCGATTTCGATGCCGGGAATGATCGCGCCTTCCTTGAATGTATCAACGAAGGGCACCTTTTTGCTGGGGATGACATAATACTGATCGTCGGCATCCGGATTAAGATTCATGAATGCCGGGCCGGTCTTGTCGGCGTTATTGTTGTCTTTGTAGCCGCCCTTGGGAGCGGTATCATTCATACGGCCCCAACCTTCATTGACCTTGGGATCTTTGTTGTTGCTGACATACTGGTCATCGAACATGCCCATCGGCATGGTCCGAACGTATTTAGCATGCCACATGTCAATGGTTTCGCCGGGAGAGGCGGTATATTTCCGGCCGGGGGAGGTATCGCCTTTTTCATCGAGATGGCAGGCGACCATACAGCCTTCGGCCTCAAAGCCCTTGGTGCTGATGTTCCAGAACATCGCCAGTTTATCTTCGTAATAGGTGTTGTCCTGACCGGCACTATCCTTTTTGGTCAATTTTTTCCAGGTGCCGTCGGCCTGCTTTACCCATGGGGCACGGTTGAGGCTCTTGGTCGGATCCTTGTAGCTGATAAGGAAGTAGACGTTTTTGTCATCATAGAGCGATTTGATGCTCACCGCGGTGCTGGTCATTCCGGGATAGCCGTTGCTGGGTGTGTAAGGGAGTTGATCGACGGTTACCACCAGTGGTTTGGCGGCATCCCACGTCTTGTCGGCTTTGCCATCGAGAACGATTGGTCCGCCCGCTTTGGTACTGATCAGCGTTTTGTCTGCCGCATACACCGATGAACCTAAAGCAACTACTCCAGCCATTGCCAGTATTCCGATCTTTTTCATGTTGGTCTCCTTGAAAAGTGTGGTGTGATGGTTTCGGGACGGATTCCCATGCTCGAAGTATACGGAAGAAAAGGATAGGAATCCAGGGAAAATTACTAACAAAAAGAGCGGCGGTTGAGAAGAGTACTTCACAACTCCGGCCTAAGGTGCTGGAATTATGAAGATATTCTTTGAGCAAGGAGATGCAGGCAATCGAATATTTTCTTGCCCTGCGGGGTTAGACGGTAGATTTTTTCCCTGTTTTGGGTGATCAGGTTGCCGGTTTTGAGGCTTTTCAAATGAAAAACCACCTTGGTGTGATCGCTGATTCCGAGAGTGCGGGTGATATCCATAAAGCGCATTTCGCCGTTTTCAGACAAGGCGGTGAGGATTTGTCTGCGGATTTGGCTGCCCAGGCATGCCAGGGCTTCGTCCATGTCGGGATCGACCTGCCGGTGTTCGAATTTCACCATTTCCAGCATTCTTCTTACCGCCATCAGGAGATCATCGCGGCGGAAGGGTTTGCTGAGATAATCGTCGGCACCGCTTTTCATCGCCGCCACGGCATTGTCGACGGTGGAAAAGGCGGTGATCATGATGATTTTGGTTCCGGGGTAGTCTTTTTTCAGGAGCGGAATAAGCGCCAAGCCGCCCATCCCCGGCATCATATTGTCAACGAGGACCAGGCGCGGCACGGCCTCGGCCATTTTCTCGAGCGCCGCCTCGGCGTTCTCGCAGGCCATTACCGCATAGCCGTAATTCTCGAGAATCTCAACGACGCTGTCGCGCAGGTCCTGGTCATCGTCAACCACCATAATGCTTTCAGTTATCATCAGTTACCACAGGGAAAGTGAGAGTAACAATGGTGCCATCTTGGTCCTTGCTGGTTAGGGCAAGGGTGCCGCCGTGCTGCCTGATGATATTATAACACACCGACAGCCCAAGTCCCGTGCCTTTGCCTATTTCCTTGGTGGTGAAAAACGGGTCGAAGACCCGGCCGAGATGCTCCTCCTTGATCCCATGGCCGGTATCGATAATGGTCGCCAGGATCTGTTGGTCCCGGCAAAAGGTTCTGACTTCGATACTGTCCTTTTCTCCGCAGGCATCAAGGCTGTTCATCAGCAAATTGATAAACACTTCCTCGAGCTTCCAGGGAATGCCCATAATATTCGGAATCTCCTGCAGATTGAGACGAATTATCGCGCATCGCGGCTGCGATGTAAGGAGATTTTTCACGCTGGTGATAATCCGATTGAGATCGGTAGGGAGAAGATCCGTTTCCTTTTCCCGGGAAAAATGCAGGAGTTCTTTGGCGATTCTCGAAGCCCTTTCAATATTACGTTCAATGGCCTCGACTTTTTTGCCGATCTTTGCATCATTACCCAGCAGATCCTTCAACATCTCGACATTAAGCGAAATATTGGTGAGGGGATTGTTGATCTCGTGTGCTATCCCCGCTGCGAGAATACCCATGGAGGTGAGCTTTTCCGACTGGGAAAAGCGCAGCAGCTTTTCGTTGATCAATTCCCGTTGTTCGAGGTTGAACACCGATAAGGCCCGGATAGTGAAAAGCATAATGAGAAAGGCACTCAATCCCCGCAAGACAATGACTTTAGCGCCGAAAAAAGGCAGTGCAATGTCGGAGGGTATCAGGCCGGTGAGCACGGCGTAACCGATCATGCAACTGCCGGCAAGAATAAAATTGGTGGCAACAGCGGCGGAAAAGGCCCGCACGGTCCTTGAATAAAGTATCAGGCCGACACCCGACAGCATGCCGCCCGGGAAGGCCACCAGGAGGCGGGTATTGATACCTTTGGCAGTGCCGAGATCAAGGTATGCGGCAAAGACGACCACAAAGAGTGCTAATGCACCGACCAGGGCCTTGATGATTGGCGGTGTAGTCTTCAGCGCTTGGTCGCCGAGGAGGGTGATGATGTTAAGGAAGAGGCCGAAATAGAAGAGAAATAAGAAGGAGAGGCTGACCACCGCCAGACGAAAGAGAGAAAAACGGATATCGTTAATTTCCGGGAAGAGCAGTTCCAGCAGTTCCAGCCACTCATGAAACCCATGAATTATCCCGAAGGTTGCAAGCAGCCAGAGGATTCTGGCTATCCCCAGCTCACTGAGACGGATATCGCGGGAAAGAATGGCCACGCCCAAGGTAAAGAAGGTCAGGCCATACAGTAGATATAGAATGTAATTCCAAAGCATCGATTATGCTATGTGCAACCGAGGAGATGCCAAGGAAAATGTTTCCCTGGCAGTGACTGCAGGCTCGGTCCGCTTCGGTTTTTCATGAGAATGCTGACCCTCACAGCTACAGTTTGAACTGGTTGACAATGGCCCCAAGTTGTTTTGCCGGGGTGGCGAGCTCGGTAGACTGGCTGTTGACTTTTGCGCTGCTGTCCCGCAGCTGCATTCTCTTTTTCAAATGATTTCTTCGGTTGTTCGTTAAGAGCCATACGAGTTCTCCTTGTTTGTTTTTCGAGCATCTTCTTCAATTATCTCTAGAAATTTGGCAAAGTCAAGGCGGGCTCATGCCCAAATTGCAGAACGAACTCAGGAGTCGAAGGGGAATTATGGGCCATTGTATTTTCTACTGCGCCTTATACCATTCGCACGGGGGGAATAAAAGGTGTGCCGTTGTCCGTATTACACCTGCCAAGTTAAATTTTTTCAGCGGTTTGCAAAAGATATGGCGTGGCGTGGCGCCGGTTGGGATTGATGGCAACCATAGGCCTCGAGCCTGTGCTGCTGCTAACTTCCGGCAACACTGTTACTTGAGGTTAGCAATACTTCGGGCTGAAGAAGATGGTTGTTGTCGAGCAGATTTTCCGATAATCGAGTACAATATACTGTTATTATAATGAAATTATGGCAACTTAAAACAAAAAAAACCTCCCCGCGAATCTGGCATTACCTTTGCTTAATTTGTCTCAGGGCTATTTTTTGAAAATCAGCATATTCCTGAGATTTCTTGTTAAAGGGAAAAAAGCAAAGGAGGTTCGATGATTAACGACATCCCACCAAACCAAAGAGGCAAGGAAGTCAAAGAGGCAAGGAAGTCGGCTGACTCTGCTTCAGTACCCGGCTTCCTCAATGTAAACGTCCGGGCGGTGTGCCCGGCAAAAACGATGAATTCATCCAAGGAGAGAACTATCAATGGAAGATAAAAGCATTTTCAGTAAACTTCTGGCGATCATCCCCGGCCTCGCGGTCATGGTCGGCACTTTATACGTGCTGCGCATGTATGTTGAGCCGTGGATGAACGATGCCGTGGTGTTTGGCAGTAAAGGCTGGCTCGTGAAGGTAGTGAGTCTCAACTACATCCTGCTTTCCATCCTTACCGGCATGTTTTATCGGAACATCCTGTTTGCCGGCAAGATCCCCGGCTGGGCTGAGGATGGCTTTCGTACCACCAGGCTGTTCATCAAGATCGGCGTCATCATGCTGGGATCGTTGTACACCTTTGACAAGCTGCTGAAGGTCGGCGGTGTTGCCATTGTCCTCATCGTCTCTTTCGTCTTCGGCACCGCGATCTTTATTATGTGGCTCGGTAAACGTCTTGGCGCTGATCGCTCCGTCACCTCAGTCATGGCGGCAGCCTGCGGTGTTTGCGGCGTTTCCGCCTCCGTTGCCACGGCTCCCTGTGTTCGGGCAAAACCTGTCGACCTGGCGTTGGCTATTGCCACCATTCTTGGTTTTGGTATTGCCAGTATGTTTGTCAGTCCTTACATCGGCAAGGCATTGAATTTGTCTGATTATCAGTTCGGCGCCTGGGTAGGCACGGGTATCCTTAATTCCGGGCAGGTCCTTGCCACCTGTTTGGCTTTTAACCCCAATTTTGCGCCCGGTACCGCCGTGGCCTATGGCGAGATTTGGAACGTGGTGCGGGTTATCAGCATCCCCTTCGTGGTGTTTTTCATCACCGCCTGGTACTGGAAGGGTGAGGCGGATGCCGAACATGTCAGTCTCAGCACCATCATCGCTTCCAAATTCCCGATTTTCGTTCTTGGTTTTATCGGCATGACCGCGCTTTCTTCGCTGCACATCCTCGGCGCTGAAGGCTCGGAAACCCTGCACCTGATGCGTCAGGTCATGGCTTGGGTCTTTGGTGTCGGTTTGGTCGGTTTAGGCGCGTATATCGATGTACGTGAGATTAAGGCAGCAGGCGGAATACCTCTGCGAATCGGCATTACTGCCGGTCTCGTCAAGTACATCCTCGCCCTGATCATCATTCTCGCTTTCATTCCCAAAGAAGGTGCCTTTTAGTCCCTTAGAAAAAATATTCGCTTGGTTTTGCGAAGATTTTTTCGTGAAGGGACTTATACCCCGTCATGGGTATCATAAAGAATCCCGTTTTACGGAATTAGGGCTACCACAAATAATAGGAGACAATTCATGTCCGACCAAAAAAAATCCCTGACAGTATTCAAGACCGACCGACATGAGGATATTGCCGCCATTATCGGCTCGGCGCTCATTGTTGTCGTTGTCCTCACCTATATGGCATTTGTTGTGCCGTCCGTATCCATCAAGCCGCACCAGGATGGCAAACTCATGGAAATCTTTGTAAAAGAAGGTGCCGAGATTAAGGCGGGCGATAAGATTTTCTCGCTCGAAGTCGTCAAGAAAAAGTGGGTCAATAACGTAATGGAAGAGAAGGTAGCGGTTCAGGAGTTCACCTCCAAGGCAGGCGGCAAGGTGCTGAAGGTGTCCGGCAAGCCCGGGGATAAGGTGAAGAAAGATAAAGGGACAATTATCGAACTGGAACACAAAAAGGGAACCCTTCCCTGATGAAAATCCTCCTCGCTTTGGACGATAATCCCCGCGCCGTCGAACAGGCCCTGCTTGTGGCCCGCGAGCGGGGAGCAATCCTGAATGCGCTCTTTGTCATTGATGCTACCTGGGAGATGTTTATCGGCCACGACTGGCTGTCCGGGTGCAATGCCCGCATCGGTTTTCTTGAGTATATGTTGTCGCAGGAGGAAGAGGCGGCGGTGCTGGCACTCAAAACCTACAAAGAGCAGGTTTTCGGCATCCCCGGAGAGTTATTGACCGTGACCGGTGACGTCGTTGAAGAAATCCGTAAGGAAGCGGGCAAAGGCTATGATCTGCTGGTTATGTCCAGCCCGTTTACCCGCGGCCTTGAGGTCATGCGAGACCCGGTAGCCAAGGTGGCGAAAAAACTGCCCTGCGACCTGCTCCTGGTCAGACCGGCGGCAAAGCGAGAAGAATCTTCCTGAACCGGTGTGGGCCAAGGGAGAGCTGTTGGTTGTTTCGAAGAACGGCAGGGAGCGGTCGCTGGACTGCTTCCTGCCGGTTTGCTTTTTACCGAGCAACACCCGTGGAAAAACCTTGATAAATGATACATAGGGACTAACCTTGATTGAAAAGAAAGTCGACTCTCCGGTGATAATCTGACTTGCTGGGGCAAATCCTTCGTAATGTACCATGTTGTGATAACAGACAAACACCCAGCAACTCAGCTTCTGAAGAGGCATCCCGGATTCCAGACGAAATTTCTGCTGGTGCTCGCGGCAATTCTCATCATTTTTTCAGGGCTTACAGCCTCTACCATCTATCATCATGAGATGGAAAACCTGGAGCTTAATGCCCACGAAAAAACCGAATTGGTCATGAAGGCCATCGAAGCGAACAGAAATTATGTACAGGATGTCCTCCGGCCTGCAATGTACAAAGAGTTGGGGGAAAAGAGGTTTATTCTTGAGGCCATGTCGTCTTCCTATATCAGCAGGATGATCATGGAGAAATTTAACAAACAAGTGCCGGGTTTCATTTATCGCCGGGTTGCCATTGATGCAAAAAATCCGGCCTATGAGGCCAATGCCCTTGAAACTGAAATGATTGAAGGTTTCCGAAAAGATACGACGGTGGAAGAATGGCAGGGGATACTTGAGATGGAAGGGAAAAAGTATTTCATGCGCTTTCAGCCGGTAATCTTCAAAGAGGCCTGCCTGAACTGTCATGGCGATCCGGAAGCCGCCCCCATGGACGTTATTGACAGCTACGGGACAACACGAGGGTATGGGCATACCTCCGGGGCTATTTCGGGAGTCATTGGCGTCGGCATGCCTATCGATGCCAATCTCGAAAAAATCAAAGACTTTACCCTCAAGCTTTTTATCGGCGTGGTACCCTCAATCGTTTTCGTTTATATCATTATCAGCACTTTTTTTAATCGATATATAGCAAGTAACCTTCGAAAAATAATTAGTTTTTTTAGAACAAATATAAAAGATGAAGACGGCCGGACAATATTCGATAATTCGCAAAAAATGGACGAAATTGATGAGTTGATCGCCGCCGCCAGGAAAATCGCCGAGCAGATACAACACAAGCAGAACACTCTTGAACATTATGCCGAGGAAATCTTGCGTAGCAAAAATCTCCTGCAGTCGGTATTTGACGGCATTACCGATCCCGTGGTTCTTATGGGCCCCGGGGGACGGATCAAGGTAGTAAATGCAGCTTTTCTGCAGCGTTATAATATGACAATGCAACAGGTGATCGGCCGGAAAACCTCAGAAATTCCGAAAAACATGTGTTGTCCTCTGGCGCTCTGCGATGATGTGCAGGCCGCTTTTCCCGACCATCCGATAAGTCGTGAAATCCGCATACCGAGCGGGGAAATATTTCTTATCTATTTTTACCCCATTGAAATGCAGGAGAATATTGCCGAAAGTTTGGTCTGCTATGTGAAAGATATTACCGAACAGAGAAAGCTCGAGACAAAGATCCAACACACGGAAAAAATCGCCTCCATAGGCATGCTGGCAGCTGGAATTGCCCATGAAATTAACAATCCACTGGGAGTGATTCTTTGTCATATCGATCTCATAAAAGGGGAGGCCGACCTTGCCCCGGAAGTTCGTTCAGATCTTGCGATCATTGAAAAACATGCGGGGAATTGTCGGACTATCATCGCCGATCTCCTGAAATTTGCCCACCAGCAGGTAACCGCGAAGGAGCCTTGTGTGCTCAACACCATAATCGAGGACGTGGTGACGATGGTCGACAGTCAGTTCCGTAAGCAGCAGATACGTATTGAAACCTTGCTTGATGCGAACATTCCTTCGGTCGTGCTTGATAGTGACAAGATCAAGCAGGTTATTTTGAACATTCTCATTAATAGTGCCCAGGCCATCGGGGAGGGCGGTTTCATTACCCTCTATAGCCAATTTGATAAAGAACGGAAGAAAGCAAAAGTTATCATTGAAGACAATGGTGCAGGCATTCCGGCGGGAATCATCAACAATATTTTTGATCCATTTTTCACCAGCAAACCACCGGGACAAGGTACCGGCCTAGGCTTATCGGTAAGCTACGGGATAATTCGTGAGCATAATGGGGAAATAACCGCAGAGAGTTCTCCGGGGAAACTCACGCGGTTTGTCATCTCGCTGCCCGTTTGAGGAGAATAAGAATGAATAAAAACCGCCTTCTGATCGTCGATGACGAAACCGACATGCGCAATGGCTTGCAACGCCTCATTAGCCGCGAATTCCCCAGCTTGCAGATTGTGACCCTTCCTGACGCCGAGAGCGCAGTCAGCTATTTTGAAAAGGAGTCCGCCGATCTGGCGCTCCTCGATATCAAAATGCCCGGTATGAACGGCTTGGAACTCTTGCAACATCTGCTTGGTAAAGACCCCTGGCTCACTGCGGTAATGATGACCGGCTATGGGTCTATTGAAATTGCCGTCGAGGCAATCAAGCTTGGGGCTTACGATTTTGTCACCAAACCCTTTGACCGGGAGGTCATCTTTCGCACCCTCAGTAAAGCGATTGAGCGCAATCGTTTGCTGCGGGAAAACTCCTCACTGAAGGAACAGGTCTGTGGTCAGACAATTACCCATGGATTTGTCGGAAAATCGGCCGCATTTCAGAAGTTCAAGAGCAACCTTGAAATCATTGCCAGAACCAGTTACACCGTGCTCGTGCGAGGAGGGTCGGGAACGGGTAAGGAACTGACGGCGCGGGCGTTGCACAACCTCAGCGACCGAAGCAAGAAGCCGCTGGTCATGGTCAATTGCCCGGCTATCCCTGAGCATCTTCTCGAATCGGAGCTGTTTGGTTATGTGCGCGGCGCCTTTACCAATGCCAATCAGGACCAGCAAGGCCTGGTGGCGGCCGCAAGTGGCGGGACACTTTGCCTCGATGAAGTAGGCGATCTGCCTTTTTCTATACAAAGCAAATTACTCAGGGTTTTGCAGGAACGAGAAATCAAACCCCTTGGTTCGACCAAGACCGTCAAGGTTGATATTCGGGTTATCGCACTCACCAATCTGGGTCTTGAGAAAATGATAGCCGACAAGGTGTTTCGGGAAGATCTTTTCTACCGTTTGAATGGTGTGACTCTTTACACCCCATCGCTTCGTGAGCTGACCGATGATATTCCGCTTTTGGCCGCGCATTTCACCGAAAAAGTGTGTCTTGAACTGAATCTCCCACGCAAGCAATTTGATCAATGGGCAATCACCGCCCTTATCAATCGCGATTGGCCGGGGAATGTCAGGGAATTGGAAAATGTTGTACGCCGGGCGGTGATGTTTTGCCCTCATCCGACCATCACTGCAGACGATTTGCATTTTGTCGAAAACCCGACCCACACCACCGGTAATGTCGAGGCCTCCCATGGTTTTGAATGGAACGGCAAATTTGAGGCATACAAGGATGCGAAAGAACGGGTGCTCGGTGGATTTACCAAAAACTATATTGCGGCGCTGCTTCGTAAAACAGCCGGAAATGTATCACAAGGTGCTGAAATATCAGGGATATCTCGCGTCGCTTTGCAAAAAATCATGAAACGCCAGGACATAAGCGGCGCCGATTATCGCTGAAATTTACAGCCACCGCTTGATATGTCGAGCCAGCCTTTCAATGGTGCACGAACAGGCCGTCTTCTGCCGCCGTTTCACCGAGATGTTGCGAGATGGCGGCAAGGGCCTGTTTCTCGGTTGCGAAGATATTGTCATCACCGATCAACTGAAAGAGCCCGGTGGCCCGCATAACATCAAGAACCTGCTTCTTCAGCCCGGAAAAGACCGTTTCCACCCCCGATTCGTGCAGCCGGGACAGCAGGTTGTGCAACATTTCCTCGCCTGAGGAATCGAGATAGTTGATGCCGTCTCCAACCACCAGGAGGTACCTGGCCTCTCGTTTGCCGGCCACTGCGGCCAGGACCGCGTCTTCGAAATGGGCAACATTGGCAAAGTAGAGCGAGCCGTCGAAGCGAATAGCGGTAACATGCGGCGAGGTCGCCAGATGGGGGTTGACCTTGAGGTCGCGAAGGGTGCCGTCTTGGTAACGGCCGAGGATGGCGACCCGTGGTGCCATGGACCGGTACAGATAGAGGCCGATCGACAGTGCCGTGCCGACCATAATGCCCTTGTCGAGATGCGGTGCGGCGAGGATGGTAATGGTGAAGGTCACCAGGGCGACAATACCGTCGGCCCGGCTGGCCTTCCAGGTGTGTTTGAAGGCCTGGATCGTCACCAATCCGGCAACCGCCAAGAGGTTGTTGGCGGCCAGCACGGCTTGCGGCAGATGGTAGATAAGGGAGGTGAGAAACAGGAGGGTGATGGCGATGAAAATGCCGTTAAAGACCATGGCAAAGCCGGTTTTCGCCCCGGCCTGCAGATTGACGGCCGAGGCGGTAAAGGAACCGCAGGCCGGGTAGCATTGGAAGAAGGAGCCGCCGATGTTGGCCAATCCCTGGCCGATCAATTCCTGGTTGGGATCGATACGCTGTTTGGCCTTGCCGGCTAAGGCCTTGGCCATGGAGATCGACTCCATAAATGCCACCAGGGCGATAACCAGGGCGGAGGACAGCAGTTGCAGTACGCCGTCGAGACTGAAAGTTGGCAGGCGAAACGACGGGAGGCCCAAGGGAATTACCCCGACCACATCACCGCCTCCCACCAATTTGACTTCGCCTTGTTCTATTTTTTTAACATGCCACCTTCGGGTATCGGCTTTGGCTCCAGGCGGAACCTGGCCTTCCTGATGCAGGAGCAAGGGTTGATCCTTCCCACCTGTGACCCGGATAAAGGTCAGCAGGCGGATGTCCCGCAAGCGTTTGTCATTCTCTCCCTCAAGAGCTTTAATGTCGAGGTCAAGCAGATCACGTTGGTAGCGAAGATCAGCTACGGACCTGGCATCATGTGCCTTCTCCGCCCGGCGTAATTGTCCGGAAAGACCGGCCGTAGTGGTGTTCAGTTCAGCGATTCGCCGGCTAATGTCAAGGTAGGTGATTACCATTTCCCTGCTTTCCCTGGTGGCTATATCACTGATCTTGCTCGACTCGTTGCGTTCGTAGCCAATATAGGCGCTGAGCAGTGTGGTGATGGCCATAACTATGAGGATACCGGGCTTGGCGAGGATCGATATCTTTTTTATCGCCAGCATGAGAACGAGGCTGAACAGCGACATGGCCAGGGTCGGCAGATGGGTTTGCGGCAGAAATTTGAGCATCTCCCAGATGTCCTTGAGGAAGAAGTCGCTGCGTCCCTTGGGGAGCCCGAGCAGCATGTCCAGTTGCGAAAGACCGATGATGATAGCGGCAGCGTTCATAAAGCCGAGAATAACCGGGTGCGAGACAAAGTTGACAATGCTGCCGAGTTTGACAACTCCGAGGAGGAACTGGATGATGCCCACCAGCAGGGTGAGCAGCAAGGCCAGGCCGATATATTCATCGGTATTGGGCATGGCCAGAGGCATAATGGCGGCAGCGGTCATGAGCGAAACAATAGCCACCGGGCCGGTTGCCAGTTGCCTGGACGAGCCCCAGAGAGCCCCGAGGATGGCCGGTACAAAAGCCGTGTAGAGGCCGAATTGCAGAGGCAGGCCGGAAAGCTGGGCATAGGCCATCGCCTTCGGCGCCAGCACCAGCGCCCCGGTGAGGCCGGCGATCAAGTCGCCGCGCAGGACGCTGAACTGGATCGGAAACCAGAGAAAAAAGGGAAAGAAACGGACGAACAGCTTATTTGTCATGGGGATCACCAAAAAAAGCCGAAAAGGGTTCCGTAATCATTTAGAACCTTAGAAATTCATTTCTTGTTTTTTAAGAATGGATTTCGTGAAGGTACTTATCCCCCCTTGTGTGGGGTTAGTACATGCCGTCCTGGTGTTAAGGGCGCGGCGAGGTCATACATTGCTCAGGAGTTAACCACCAGCACGGCGCAATGGGCTTTGCCGGTGACGTTCCTGGTCACATGGCCGAGGAGCTTTCTGGCAATGCCACGCTTACCCTGGCCGCCAATGAGGATCATGTCCGTTTCCCTTTCCCGCGCCGCGCGGACGATGAGCTCACAAGGGACGCCCACCTGCACCAGGGGTTCGCAGACCACCTGTGGGCCTATTTGCTGAAGCCGAGTGCACAGGGCGCCGGCAATCAGTTGCATCTTCGCCGCATCTGCCTCCCGTTTGGCCACCGACATAACGGTAATTTTTTGCAGGGTGGCGCATCGCCGGCCGAGGCTCATGGCCTCATCAACCGCTTTCAAGGCGCCCGGCGAGTTATCCGTGGCAAGCAGCACACGGGCGCCGGAACAGATGAAATCCTTCGGCACCACCAGCACCCGGGGAAAACCCTGGTCGAGGACTCTTGAGGTCATCCGCCCGATCAAAAGAGATAAGCGCCCGGCCTTGCCGTGTCGACCCATAAGGATGACATCGGCCTTGCGGAGGTTAGCCTGTTCGATGATGGCCTTTTCCGGGTGGCTTGTACCGATGACCACGATTTCGATTTCTACGCCGCTATCCTTGGCCATTTTTCGCAAATGATCCATGTAAGGCGCCAGTTCCTGGCGCCGCATCCGCACCGCAGACTCGGCCGACTTCAGGGACTCGGCATCAATTTTCGCGACATGCAGGGCAATCACCTTGGCGCCGCAGGCCTGGCCGAAGAAGATGGCCTCTTGCGCCGCACCATCACTGAAGTGCGAGCCGTCGGTTGCCAGCAGCAGGGTGCGAGCCTCGCCGAGAAGGCTCGTTGAAAAGCGTTCCATGGGATCTCCTTTGCAAAAGGTATTTTATTATCTTGGAAAATACCACCGGAGTGAAACCAATACAAGTTCCAGAATGGGGGCAAGGCTGTTGGTTTTGGAACGGGCAAGGTTAAGAAATGCAAAGGGAGAGGAGTTCCTTGTGCGGGCGGTCAATTCTCCGCATTCGTGTTATGCCTGAGGAGACCGCTTGGTGGAGAGAAAATTAGCAGATGCCGCCCTGAGGAGCTCGGCGGCATCTGCCTACAGGGAATCAAATTTTTTAATAATTCGCATGCCGGATCCGATCCTTGCGCCGACATAGCGATGAGTGAAGTCCAGATATGCTCTGCCGCCATTTGTGTGCCTTTGAATTGATCGGTAAATTGCTGCAAAGACTTTAATGAGTTTCTCTTCAGGTATGCTCGATAGATCTTGGCCGATGATCTCTTGCAAACGATTCAGCCGCACCTGTTGGGGAACGCTGCAGGAAGGAGGGACAGGATCTTTGAAGAACCAAGTATCAAGGAACAATTCTATAAGATTTGCTGCATTATTGTCGTTGAATTGGTCGTCTTCGCAAAAGGTGCAGAGAGCACTCTCGATCACATTTGATATGTCTTGAAGTTCTTCGGAAGCAGACATTTCATGAATTTCGAAATAAGGTACTTTTTTATAATTTCTATTGCTGTGAGCTGTTTCGTAAAATGTACAGCCGGTGCATTTCTCGGAGTTACGAGTTTGACCACAACAGAGAGTGCATATGGCACTGTCATCTGCCAAGCACTTTCGTTTGCCTTTCCGGGAAGTACATATTGAGCATTTCGCCATTGTAATTTCCTTCTTTTGGTTCACCCTATTTATAGGCAACTCAAGCAAAATCCGCCATGGTAGAGGGCACGATCATATTTTTGGCTGGCCGACCCTTTGAGATTCATTAAGCCTTTGTTGCGAATTGTCCATTATCAAAAGGTGATGATTTCGTATCCTTTATCGCGATATGAAACTATGCTGGGATGACCGGACATATCGTCAAGAAGGTTCAGCCCTTGCTCTTTTGCAGCATCAAGGGTCCCCAGTTTATTGGAACACCCCTTACAGACCCCTTCAACCAGACCCGCCTCAAGATTTTTTTTCCATAATCCGTTCAAGGGATTTCCAGGCTGCACCAGCTCCGGAATCAGTTTGACCGAAGCCCCTTCAAGAATGATTTTCGCTTCATGGCCTTTGCTCTTCATGTCCAACGCATTCAAAAGCACATGGATGAAACACACTGGATCTCCGTTGAACACAAACAAGGCGAATTTTTTCATGTGGTTTGACTCCTTTCATGGAATGTTGCAACGATGGGCATAGCTGGTTGCCGAGTTGTTCCGGCAATCCGTGTTGATGCGGTTGTTGTCTTAAATGTTTACAATTATAACGTTATATAACGATATGATACAGCTTCGTGGCTGGTTACCAACTGTTGTATATGTTGACAAGTAACTCGTCTAATGTATATAAGTAAGTAAGACTAGAACTGTCAACCTGTTTTTAGGATTTTGCCATGGTAACCATTAGAAAAAGCACAGAAGATTTAAGACATTTCATCTTGTCACATGTTCAGGACCACCCCAATGATTTGGTTAACTTTGCTGCCGAACACTTTGGCATGAGTAGACAAAGCGTCAATAAGCATGTACGTGCTTTGGTTGAACAGGCCGATATAATTGCAGAAGGGAAAACATCTGCGCGCATTTATAAGCTTGGCGAAGGACGTATGGCAAATATTGTTTTTGATATTACGCCAGAAATTGAAGAGCATGTGGTTTGGTCACAAAGAATCAGACCCCTTCTTAAAAATTTTCCAGATAACATATTGGAATTATGGGCGTACAGCTTTCAAGAAATTCTTAATAATGCTATTGAGCACTCTGAAGGAACCAAAATAGAAATCGAAGTACTGCAAAAAGATGGACTTACTGAGATTATCATTGCAGATGACGGCGTAGGTATCTTCAGGAAACTCAGAGATGAATATCAGCTTGACGACGAAAAACACGCTGCTCTTGAGCTATCAAAAGGAAAACTGACTACCGAACCTCGCAATCACACAGGTCAAGGTATATTTTTCTCATCCAGAATGGTAGACAGCTTTATTATTCAATCAGGAAACGCATCTTTGTTTCACTTACCAAATCATGTTTTTGATTTCGTATTTGAGCGTGGCAAGGTTGAGGAGCAAGGAACCATTATTATGATGAAAATTGAGAACAACACTTCAAGAACCGTAAATAAAGTTTTTGATATGTTTGAATTACCTGACGATGAAGACCACGGATTTGTAAAAACTCTCATCCCGGTAAAGTTGGCACAGTTTGATAAAGAAATGATGATCTCTAGGTCACAAGCTCGGAGAGTTATGGCACGTGTTACGAGGTTTAAGCATGTTGGCCTCGATTTTCAGGGTGTTGATAAGATTGGCCAACCGTTTGCGGATGAAATATTTCGTGTGTTTATGTCGGAACATCCAGAAATAACAGTATATTCTATTAACGAAACCGATCAAATTAAAAGTGCAATAAAGAAGGCAAAAGCAGATGCGGTTGATATGGAAAGATAACGCGAAAATCACCGGTTCGCACCCGGTGCATTTTCTGGTTGGAATTAACTATCCTGTCCCCGGAATTCGGACCCTAATCTCAAAAAATCTCTCCAATCTATTGCTGCACTCTCAACCATAGTTCACCTCTCATTTTGTTGTCATATTGTGGTCGGTCGAGTTTTCATTTCCGAGTAAACCGGCTTTCTTATGGAATTCCGTCAAGAATTTTGGCTTGCTGTCTTGTCTACCGGAATGATGGATGGATGGCATCCGGTTAACAAAAAACCGGCGCTACGGCGGCAGCTATAAAAAAAACTTCAAAATGATGATTTCTTAATACAATATTAATTTGATTTTAATATTGTATTTTTAAATATAAAGCATCTTCAACGCTTCAAATACTCGCGAGGTGGGCTTTCATGACAATAATTATTGCATGAAATTTTCGTCTATTTTCCAAAATACTTTCACCCGAAGCGTTGCAAACAGTGGATGGTTCTCTCTTTATCATGGGGTATGCAAAGTTCGGGTTTTTCACCAATTGCAACATGAATATGCGGAAAGTTACTTTATGATAAACCCCGGCCGCAGGCTGGGCTGAGCGCTAGATACCAACTAACTCGTGAAATCGGAAGAATTCACCAACGAGGAATAATGGCAAAAAAATCATTATGTCTATTTCAACAATCGGCAGTCGTCCCTTTTATAATTAATAATGGCGTAATTGAGGTTGTATTGGTGAGCTCGAGCTCAAATAAAAACTGGGTAATTCCGAAGGGAAGAATTGAAAAGTTAATGTCTCCTGAGGAATCAGCCGCGAAAGAGGCTTTTGAGGAGGCTGGTGTTATTGGTGATGTTTCAGATGAAGTCTTTGCCGAGTACAAATACAATAAAGGGGGTAGTGTATGTCTCGTAAAAGTATACCCCCTTGCGGTCTCTAAAATACTGATTAAATGGGCCGAAATGAAAAAAAGGCAACGACGCATTGTCAACGTTGAAAAGGCAATTCAACTGATTAAGATAGAGCAAAAGGAGATTCTGAAAAAATTTCAGGCGATGCTGCATAGTGTTTAGTTTGCTTTTAAACAGCCCCAAGCACCCTGATCATCTTGCTATTTTTGCCCTTTTCTCAAGATCGCCCCCACCCACCCTTATTACTGTAACAGATTATTATCTTCATCCGATCCGTCCTCGGTCAAGAAAAGTTTTGTAAAGGCATTCCGGATATCAAGACTGTCAAAGGTGGCGAGGTGTTCAATGATCCGATTTCGTTCATCCCCCTGCAACTGATAGAGCATCGCCGTCAAGGCACCTATGGAATGAGCAACCGCCAAAGCCTTTGCACCGCCGACGATGTGGCTCGCCAACAATTTCTCGAGAAATTGCTGCTGGACTGAGTAGTCATTGAAATTTCCCAGATTATCCTGCAGCAGTTTCAAAGCGCGAATGAGCTGTTTGATCTCTGCCGCAGGGAACAAAGGTGCGAAAAATTCCATCAGATAGCGGAGTTTTTTGCAATGGATGCGCAGTTGGTGGATGCTCTCATCCGGTGTCGTCTCATCAAGAGCTCGGCCTGTCTTGCACACTTTCCGGTATCTTTTCATGATCAATCGACGGGCAAAAGACAAGGAAGGGAAATTTGCCTGCGGTCCGCTCTTGATCTTTGTACCGATTACAAACAATTTCTCCAAACTTTCCATGTGGTGCAAATACTCTTTACTTTGCAAGGCGTTGCCAACCTTTCCTCGTTCCACTTTTCTCCTTTGGGCTAACTCATTAAAGAGTATCTGCAATCCCCCATGCGCATGTGGTGGAACAAGTCGATAGTACTCAGCCCTGTTCAGCAGATACACATCGAGATCCCGAAGACCATTGGTAGTCCGCATAATCTCAGCCAACTCATCTTTTAACCGGGCAGAATCCTTGGCATAGAAAACTCCTACGAAGAGACTCAATACCGATCGAACCTTGCGCAGACATACACGGTAATCATGAAGAAATTCGGTGTCACAGTCGTCAATGACACCCTGTTCATTTTGCCGGGCAATCTTTAGAAAGGTCTGGAGGATGATCGTGGCACTTTCCTTAATTGAAGTTTCAGGAAAAAGCCCTATTTCGGGCTTGACGTTGTATTCCCGGATAGCAATTCCTAGCGTCGTGTATAAACCATCGGCATTTTGACAGCCTTTCGCCCCGCAGTTTTCCAACCCCTGCCTGATATCGTTATAAGCCTCGGAATAGCCACGAAGATGTTGAACATATCCAATTCCCGCAAATTTCCTGCCACGAATAATGGTGAGATGATATATACGAACCAGCGTTTTTTCTTCGTCGTCGAGGACCCGGTATTCCTCTCTTCGAACTCGAACTTCGGCAATTGGCAGCAAGGCACGCAACCTGGTCACCTCCAAAAGCATATCGACAACCGGCCCCCTGTCCAAATCTTCTATTGCCACTTGGCTGACGGGTGCAGCTTGTCCGAGCAGCTGCCCGGCCTGCAAGTCGAGTAATAATAACTGTTTGTCGACTTTAATAATAAGTTTGGCAGCTTGAAACATGTGGTTGTCAAAGGTGTCGAGAAGCACAGCTTGCTGCATCTCCCTTTGTTCCATGATGACACGGTAAGCGAGGCCAGGAGGGAGCCGCTGCCGTAGCTTTCGGAGGCTGAGAGTGGACGGAAGAGAGTAGATAAATGGTTCCATATGAGAAGAATATGTCCTGAGGTAGAGTGCCCGTCTTTCTGAGATGACCGGTAATCGATATAAGCTGAGGCTTTATGGTGCGGTGGGTGAAAATGGCACCAGTTGGCTACTGTTACTCTGCTGGTGTCATTTTATACTATCTAATCTACAAGGTCAAAAAAGAAACAGCCGAACAGTACTTTCCCGCAGTTTTTAACACCAAATCAGTCACAATAATCATCACCATTTGGCGTAACTATTGGTTATCGCCGGCTCCGGTAAGACTGCATATGCTGTCCCTGGCAAAGGAAATGGAAGAAACAGGTTGAAGTTTCAGTCTCATCGGCCATTGCGCTTGCCTGTCAAAATTCAGGGTTTTCGGACAAAGAGATCGAAAAGGGTAAGGAGAATTTCGACGATGATGAGGATGACGATATACCATTCCACCCGCAGGCTACGCCTAGAGTGAAGCAGTTCAAGGGAGGTCTGGGCTGTGCGAGTGACTAAGGTGATCTTGCGAACCAAAGCAGTGTCCCGTTCACAGAGTTCGAAATCATTCTCAAGCATCAGATAGAGTCCTTCCAGTTCAGAGTGTTCCCATAGCAGGTCAGGTTTTTCGGTAACTGCGGCACGACCGACCATGTCATGTTCCGTCGCCAGGGCGGTCCCGATAGTCTGCAAGAGCTGGCGGCTGGTTCGTGGTCCCCGGCTCTGGCTCAACTTCAATGCAAGCGGCTCAACCATATCAAAACTGCGGTTGATCCGAGCTTCATAGTCAGCCAGAAGAACTGAACGGGCCATCACCTCGGCAAGAATCTGCAAACGGGGTATAGACCTTTCACGCAAGGTGATTCTTTCGCCATGCACTCTCTCGTCTTGGTTAGGGGCAATCATCACCTCGATACTCTCTTCCTCTCCTCCTTCAATAGGCTCTTCGATGTAAGGCAGCAATGTTTGATCAACAAGATGTTGCTGCTCCAGTGGCGAAATATTAACAAAGACCGCCACTCCGTAACGAAACAAAGCCACATAACCATTCTCTCCCTGCGAAAAGAACATGGGGGCAATGGCGGTTGCCGATTCGGCAGGAAAACGCCGCAACAATATCCTGCGCGCCACCAACAACGCTCGTACTGAAAATGTTTCGGGCAGTTTCATATCTCAAATTGTAAAAGAGCAACAACTTACTGACATATTTTACACATAATCAGATTTATACCCCTCTTTCTGGCTATGAGAGACTCAAAAATATCGCTCCATGACGGTGATTGTGAATTGTATATAGACACGGAAGTCTGGTAACCATCGGCAGATGAATCGAACTCAACCTATCTCATTAATTCGTTGATGTTTCTCTTCGGTCGCTCCTTAATGTTGCGAAGTTCAAAATCAAATTGTCGAGCATCTTTCTTTTCAAGTGGGTTGGAAGAACACAAAATGCCTCTCCAGAAAACAGGGGGATCTACGACTGTAATGCTGTTAACAGTTCCATTTGGAAGAAGCGTTTTGAGACCGCACCTAAAACTCTTGATGTGACGGTAACGAATAATGAAAGTCTCTACCTCACTGAAATCCAACACTATATGAACACGCTTTGGCAAGTATATAGTCACTATCACTCCAAGGCTTTCAAGCAACATCTTGTAATCTGCAATACCTTGGTATCTTATCGTTATAATATTGTTTTCAGCATCCAATTGTACTTCGAAATTGGCCATACTTTGCCCTCCCAGTCCACCTTACCATAGTTTTATACTGGATTTTTAAAAAATCCAGTTCGATTGTCAGGACATGGTGTGGTTAGCAATAATCTGACAAGCTATCGCAGAATATCAAATTGCAGCCACCCACTAATGATCGCCACGAACATTAGTGCACATGAATTAGGATTTTATTTAGATTCAGTTAAAGATGCTTAATATTTAACACAATGAAGGAATCCTGCGAGAGAGAGTCGCAGTGAATTCAGACAGTGTTATTGATTTTGGTTAACTTATGGATAAATTTTTTATATTGAAAAGCGTATCTCATCCTTAGCATCAAAGTCAAAAGTTTTATTTTACCTCAACACGTAAATGAGGCGAAGTGGCTCTGGGCTGCGAGTGGCTCCTCCCCATTAACCGGTTTTCTGCGTACATATCGGCCATCCGGCATCATGTCCCAGGAGAAGATATTGTCCCTTTCATATACAGAGAGGATTTCTTCCAGTTCAGCCTTGATCTCAGGGTCGGAGATTGGGACAATCGTTTCCATTCGCCTGTCAAGATTACGTTTCATCCAATCTGCTGATCCTATGAGGAAGATGGGGTCACCACCGTTTTCGAAGCGATAGATCCGACTGTGCTCAAGGAAGCGACCGAGAATGCTGAACACCCTGATGGTCTCAGAAAGCCCTGGCACCCCGGCACGCAGACCGCAAAGTCCGCGCACATTCAGAGCGATAGGCACTCCGGCCTGGCTTGCCAGATAGAGTTCTCGGATGATGTCACGGTCTTGCAGCTGGTTCAGTTTGGCCCTGATTCCGGCGGGTTTCCCGGCCTTGCAGTGGTCAGCTTCCTGGCGAATAAGCGCTGTGAATCGTTCACGCATGTTATGGGGGGCAACAAGAAGTAGATTGTAGTCCTGCGTGGTGATGGCCCCGGTGAGTTCGTTGAATAACCGGCTGACGTCCTCACCCAGTTGCTGATTACAGCTGATAATTCCCAGGTCTCCATAGAGACGGGCAGTGCCGGTATGGTAGTTACCGGTTCCGACATGGACGTATCGCTTTACGCCACAGCTTTCTTCCCTAACGATCATTGCCAGTTTGACATGGGTTTTGAGCCGTTCAACGCCGTAGACGACATGGGCGCCCCCCCGTTCAAGTTGTTTGCCCCAGGCGATATTGGGTGCCTCATCGAAGCGAGCGGTTATCTCGACCAGGACGGCAATCTGTTTGCCGCGCTCACACGCCTCCATCAGGGCTTTAACGATCGGCGAATGGGTAGAAGTCCGGTAAATGGTAAGCTTGATCGCCAGAACTTTCTGGTCAATGGCGGCATGCTGCAGGAGTCGCAGGATGGAGGAGTCGAAATCATGGTACGGCAGGTGGATAAGAATATCCTTTTTTTTGATTTCATCAAAAAAACTTTCGCTGTCCAGGGGATGAATCGGTTTCAGTCGGGAATGGTGGACGGGTATATGTGGGGAATCGCGAAGGTCATTGCGACCTTCGACCTTCAGGTCGAGCAGATCGCTGTAGCCGAGCATACCCCGTATCTTCATCACCTGAGAGCTATTGATACCGAGTTGTTCGATCAGCCAACCCAGAAGTTCGTTGGGGATCGATTCGCTCACCTGCATGAGGACAATGCCGGCAAATCTCCGGTAGTTCAACTCGGCTGTCACCATGCTGATGATACTGCCCGGTTGAAGTTCCACACCGGGCTGGTCATCAAGCCGAACGCGGTCCCAGGGGTTGTCTTTTGCTCCCCGGGTGACTCGGAAACAATAGGCGGCAATCGATGTGGCACCCGGAAAGAGCACCTGCAGGTTGTGAGCGATGATATCCTCCAAGCGGATAAAACCTCTATTTCCAGGCAAAGCCACCCATCTCTTGCGGTTTGCGGGAACCTTGAGGCGGACGAAACGGTTGCGCCCGTCTGCCTTGGTGATAATAACGGCAAGATTCAAGCTGAGGTTGCTGATAAATGGGAAGGGATGCGCAGCATCGACAGCGAGTGGAGTGAGAATGGGCAATACAGATTCCTCAAAGATTTTTTGCAGGAAATTCTTGTCTTCGCCGGTGATCTCGGCATAGGAGCGGAATAAGATTCCTTCTTTCGCCAGAGCTGGACACAGGATATCCTCAAACAAATTACTGAGAATCGCAGTTTGCCGTTGCAATTCGTTGCGGCACAATTCGAGTTCTTCGTGCGGTCTGAGACCGTTATACCCATCAATTACCGACTGGGTTTTCAGTTTCTCATGGAGCCCTCCCAATCTTTTCATGACGAACTCATCAAAAATCATCCCCATGATGCCGGCAAACTTGAGGCGTTCGAGCAGTGGCTGGGTGTCATCCTCGGCGATTTCCAGCACCCTGCGGGCAAAAGACAGCCAGCTCAGTTCTCTATTAATGTAGGCGTCTGGGGCATCAACGTCCAGCAGGGGGATCTCATCCATGGTGGTGATCTCACGTTTTGGATTGTTTGGGTAAATCATTTCAAGGCGCTATGTAAATCATAGGCTGTGGAAAAGTTATCTTGTCAAGTAAGGATAGTGCCGTTCGGAACAAACGCCAGAGTGCTGGAATCCAAATCGCCGCCAAGATACTTCAAGACAGAGATAATTGTACCGTTGTCATGGACGGTGATCTCCGTCAAGCCGAAAATTGCATTGTTACCTATACCACCCCTTGTGGAGTGTTAGAATATCAATGAATTGTGAGCAGTTGATTAGGGATTGGTGAGCTTTTTGTTGGATTGTCTGCGGAGATAGGCCTGCTGGAAAGGCAATCGCACATAATTCACGATGGCCCCATCGGTTGCCTTTTCGGATTTGGCATCTTTTTCCAGCCGATTCGTCATTTTGTAAAGTCAAAGAGATTTCCAACCCATCGTGAATTCAGGAAATATCTTCACACCTCAAACTTAAGTTTGTAATAGTTTTTCCCCACCGTCTATGTGCCACACAATCCCAGTGATGATTGTGTCGAAATTCTTGTAAGTCTGGCTGCTCTCGACCTTTACATAAATATTACTAGAGAAGGTCTCCAAACTGGACCCTCGTTTCGAATATGAAATCAAAGACGTCTCCACTCATATGATGCATTATTTGATGCATGCTCTTCTCACGTAATTCTTACCAAACCCTAATTTTGATCAGATAGATTGATTGCCGGTATGAGTCGGACCAAAATGGATGAATTCGTATGATACTGTCAGTTATTTGCCACTTGTTGAAATCGACAAATACCGCCTGCATATGAGGAACATGCAATATATGTTTTAAAATATGTCTCTCTTTTCAATTAAGTAATTGAGTGACCTCGCTATGATTCAACTTGATACTGTTCTGAACCTTCGAGTTCGTTATATTGTCGGCCTGAGTGTCATTGCACTCCTCGTGACTACTTCTTTCTTCACTATTCAGCGACTTGTATCCGAGCAACGTAATTTTTCAACTTTGGTAAATCTAGCTGGCCGTCAGGCCGGATTGGTAGACCGTATCGTCAATTTTGCCACTGTCATGGCTACTACCAAAGACGATTCTGAGTTTGACATGGCCAGGAGCCAAGTTGGCCGGGCAATTAATCAGATGCGATCTACGAACAAAACACTTATTGACGGGGATGCCGAGAAAGGTATTCCAAAGGTAATTAACGAAATGCTTAAGGGCATCTATGAACTAGGCTTGAATCGTGCATTGAGGAGTTTTCTCGAACATGCAGATACCATCTACAATAGCGAAATTGGAGCTATCACTATAAAGTCAAACGCATACATTTATCTTGCAACCTATGGCCCACATGTGCTGGAGCCTCTGCTGAATGCTGTGGTAGATGAATATGATACGATTGGAACAGCAGCAATTGTGAAGATCGAGAGATTTGAGTTGATCATCTGGTTGGCGGCAATCTTTACCCTCTTGATCGAGTTAGTTTTTATATTTGTTCCACTAGATCGGCATATCCGTAAGACTTTAGGGTCGCTGGAGTCTTCCATTAAAAAGCTCACAAGCACCAGAAAGCGGCTGCTCTCTGCTCAGAAAATGGCCATGGTTGGCGACTGGGAACTGAAGATAAAAGAAAAAACATTAACTTGGTCTGAACAGATTTATGAAATCTGCGGGGTATCACAGGAAAATTTTTCCGTAACCATTGAATCTTCCTTACAACTGGTACACCCCGATGACAGGGAAATGGTTGGATTAGCACTCGTTTCCCTTATCCGAACCAAACAGCCGTCGAATATGGAATATCGGGTAATCAGGCCTGACGGCACTGTACGTTTGATCTACCAATATACAGTATTCAGGAATGATGAAATTGACGGAACAGAGTTTCTAGCGGCAACCGTTCAGGATATTACCGAACGAAAGGAACTTTCAACTCGGCTTGAGAAGCTTTCCGAGCACATCCCCGGCTTCATCTTTCAGTATTACATGGATGCCGATGGTCACTCCTGGCTGCCCTACGCAAGCAAGGGTATTAAGGAAACCTATGGCATTGAACCTGAGCAGGTGCATGGTAACACTCTTCCCATGTTTGAGTTGCTGCATGCTGAGGATATCGAACAGTTCACTAGCAGCCTTGAAGAGTCAGGGAAAAAACTTACGCCCTGGAATGCCCAATATCGCATCTGCCATCCCCAAAAGGGTTATATCTGGTTGGAGGGACATGCCACACCTGAGAGACTCTTTGGCGGCGAAGTACGTTGGCACGGGTATATTTGGGATATAACAGAGCGAAGACATTCCGAAGACCGGATACGCAAGCTGGCACTTTATGATTCTTTGACAGGGCTTGCCAACAGGCGACTCTTGAAAGACCGACTTTCCCATGCTATAGCAACTTCACATCGGAACTTAAATATCGGTGCCGTGATCATGCTCGATCTTGATAACTTTAAAATTCTTAACGACACCAAGGGACACGAAGTAGGCGATGCGCTGCTTGTCGAGGTTGCCAATCGGTTACATAATTGTGTCAGGGAAACTGAAACTGTATCGCGTCTTGGTGGAGACGAATTCGTAATAGTACTGGAACGGCTCGGCACTGAAACAAGCGTTGCCCGGACCAAGGCGATGGAGATAGCCGAAAAGATACGGGTTGCTCTCAGCCAGACCTACTACTTCAGCGAAGGTGGACACGCGCACCGTGGGAGTGCCTCTATCGGTGTGACGCTCTTCCAGGAGGACAATAAGGATGGGAGTGAACTGTTAAAACGTGCCGATGTGGCCATGTATGAAGCCAAGGAACTTGGTAGAAATTGCGTCTGCCTCTACAGTAGTGAACGTCAAGCTGCAATTAATAGTAAGAGTACACTGGCACAAAGCATGTTGACAGCGATGGAGAAGGAAGAGTTCTCACTGTATCTGCAACCGCAGATCACGAGAAACGGAGAGCTCTGTGGTGCGGAAGCGTTGCTAAGATGGTTGCCTCCCGGTAAGGATCCTATTTCGCCTGGAATTTTTATTCCTATTGCTGAAAGCAACGGTATAATAATTCAAATCGGTGAATGGGTTTTGGAAAGGGCATGCATATATCTCATCGGTCTTGTCGAATATGGGTTGCCGGAGAATTTTTCCCTGGCCGTCAATATCAGCGCACGACAATTCAATGACAACGCTTTTTTTGAAAAAATGAAAGCAATTATAATTCGCAGCGGGGTCAATATCAACACTCTCAAATTCGAACTGACGGAAAGCTGTCTCATCCAAGATCTTGAGCGCGGCCAGGACATTCTTTCCAAACTCAGCGACCTGGGTTTGAAGATCGAGCTTGATGATTTTGGAACCGGTTATTCTTCTCTCAATTCACTGAATAAGTTGCCGATCAATGCCCTTAAAATGGACTGTTCTCTTGTTCATGGTATTGACGAGGAAAATTCGACCAAGCCAATCATACGGGCGACCCTCGCCATGGCAAAAGCCATGTCGATGAAGGTTATTGCCGAAGGGGTCGAGACACGAGAACAAAACCAATTCCTCATCAATGAAGGATGTGATATGCTCCAGGGCTATCTCTATGCCCGCCCCATGCCCTATGATGCCTTTGTAGAATATATACAGAACTACGAGGCAAAAATTTATTCGCCTGATGAAGAAAAAATTGTCAAGATAATGCCCGCATCGTTACATGTTTCCGGGAACTCAGGATACCAGTAACACACTCACCGGTCACGGGTAAAAAAGGCGAAAATTTGTCCCGGCCTTGAATGTTTGGTCAAATGTAAGGTATAGTATTAATGTTTGAATTGGCCGTGTTCAGAAGAACTTTAAGATTTCCCCGAAGCTGGTGCAGGGAGAAGGTGCCGAAGCAATGGACGTTTTTGTCGCCCGACAACCGATTTTTCTGGAAAACAAAAAAATATTCGCCTATGAATTGCTTTTCCGCACCGGTATGTCGAACGCTTTTCCCGGTATTGACGGAGGCACAGCGACTTCCAGCCTCCTGTCCTCATCTTTTTTTACGGTGGGGATAGAGCGTATTTCCGGCGGGAAATTGGTTTTTATAAATTTTACCGAAGAACTGCTCCTTCGCGGCACACCGACGAT
This sequence comes from Desulfobulbales bacterium, assembly GCA_038211245.1. Classification (GTDB taxonomy): domain Bacteria; phylum Desulfobacterota; class Desulfobulbia; order Desulfobulbales; family Desulfocapsaceae; genus Desulforhopalus_A. The sequence goes on from JBBQVT010000031.1 coordinate 28,240, forward strand.
GTTTCCCCAGAGCCAGATTGTTGTCGAAATACTTGAGGATGTGCAACCGACGAGTGAAGTCATTGCCGCCTGTCAAGCCTTACACCAAAAGGGTTATACCCTGGCCTTGGATGATTTTGTTTTCCGCGACAACCTGCAGCCTCTGATTGAAATTGCCAAAATCATAAAAATCGATTTCCGTCTTACTCCGTTGCCGGAAATATTCGCCATTCTTACGCAATTGAAGGATGACAAATGTGAATTGTTGGCGGAAAAAATAGAGACCCATGCGGAATTCATGGAGGCGAAGGCCTTGGGGTTCAGGTATTTCCAGGGCTATTTTTTTGCCAAGCCGGAAATTCTCAGAAACAAGGATATTTCCCCTTCGAAGTTGACGATTATGCAGCTGATCTGCGAGGTTAACCGGGCGGAATGCGATCTCAAAAAACTTGAGGCATTGATCAATCAGGATGTGTCCATATCCTACAAGCTGATTAATTATCTCAATTCCGCGTACTTCGCACGACTCCAGCCGATTTCTTCGATCAAACAGGCCATCGCCTACCTTGGCGAGAGGGGCATCCGCATGTTCATCTCGCTCATCGCTGCCAGCCGGTTGGTTGGTAATAAACCTGATGAACTGCTGCGGGCATCAGCTATCCGGGCGAAATTTCTTGAGCAAATCGCCATTGAGATGGATATCGATAGCGGCGAGCTCTTTATGCTTGGGCTGTTTTCAATGCTTGACGCCATGCTCGACAATTCCATGGAATATCTTGTCGGCCAGCTGCCGTTGACGGCACAAGTTCGCGATGCCTTGGTGCAGAGAAGCGGCACACTTTCACCGTATCTGCGACTGGTTGAAACATTTGAGGTAGGTCATTGGTCGGCGCTTGATAGCCAACTCGCCGCCATGAAGATTTCAGCGGCCAAGCTTCAGGATTTTTATCTGAATGCAGTGAAGTTGGCTGATCTCTTCTAGCCGCCTGCCGATCCCCCCCCCCGGTTTCCATTCTCTCCGGCCTGTCAACTCTTGCGCAAATGGGTCTTGCCGGGGCCTTCATTGATGTCGCCGCTACCCTTTTTAAAAAAATGACCTTGCAGAATTTACAAGCAATCCTTGTCTGTTAATACCAGCACTGCAACCTATCGCCTGCGGGGCATCATAGGCCAGGTGAACCCACAGCCGTCCATCCGCCGGTGTCCAGCATTCCATTTCATTCCAAGTCAATGGGCGCCCGCCTCCTTGACTGTCGAGAATAAAGGAGTGAATTAAGCCATCGTCTTCCATATTGTCCGAGGTGTTTTTAACAAAGTTTAGCGGAACCGCTGGGCAAAGTACTGCTGCGCCGCCAGTGGTTCTTGGTTTTCAGCAGGCTGGCGTCGTATGTAACTGCCGTCCGGTTGCATGTCCCAGGAAAAGGTGTTGTCTCTTTCGTAAACAGCAAGGATTTCTTCCAGTTCCGCTTTTATCTCGGGGTTCTCAACAGGCATGATGGTTTCCATCCGCGACTCGAGATTGCGTTTCATCCAGTCGGCTGAGCCAATCAGGAAGATCGGTTCGCCGCCGTTTTCAAAGCGATAGATCCGGCCGTGTTCGAGAAACCGGCCGACGATGCTGTACACGCGAATCGTCTCCGATAGGCCCGGCGCTCCGGCGCGTAGGCTGCACAGGCCGCGGATATTCAGGGAAATCGGCACCCCCGCTTGACTGGCGAGATACAATTCCCGAATTATTTCCCGGTCCTGCAGCTGGTTCATCTTGGTTTTGATCCCCGAGGGTTTGCCGGCCCGATGATTAACGACCTCCTGGCGGATGAGGGCGATAAACCGTTCGCGCATATTGTGGGGGGCAACGAGCAGCATGTTGTATTCCTGGGTGGCAATGGCACCGGTGAGTTCGTTGAACAGCCGACTGACGTCCCAGCCCAGTTTGTCATGGCAGCTGATGATCCCCAGGTCGCCGTACAGCCGCGCCGTACCGGTGTGGTAATTGCCGGTGCCGATATGGACGTAGCGTTTGATGCCGTCACTTTCCTCGCGGACGACCATTGCCAGTTTAACGTGGGTTTTTAGGCCCTCCACCCCATAGACCACATGGGCACCGGCCTGCTCGAGGATTTTTCCCCAGGCGATGTTCGGGGCTTCGTCGAAACGGGCGGTGATCTCGACCAGGACGGCGACCTGTTTGCCGCGCTGGGCCGCCTCCATCAAGGCCTTGACGATGGGCGATTGGGTCGCTGTCCGGTAGATGGTCAGCTTGATCGCCAGAACCTTCGGGTCGGTGGCGGCATGTTGCAGCAGCCGGAGGATGGAGGTGTCGAAGTCATGGTAGGGCAGATGGATGAGGATATCCTGCCTCTTGATTTCGTCAAAGAAAGCGTTGTGGTCGTCAGGGTGGAGGTTTTTAAAATTCCGATGGGTTTTCGGAATATGCGGCACATAGCGAAGGTCATTTCGACCGTCGATTTTCAGTTCGAGCAGATCGCCGTAACCGAGCATGCCGCTGGTGGGCATGGTCTGGGAAGGATCAATATCCAGTTGTTCAACCAGCAGGGTACGGAGTTCGGCCGGCGTGTCTTCACTCACTTCGAGCCTTACGATGCCGGCAAATTTGCGGAAATTCAGTTCGGCGGTCACCATGCCGATGATGCTGCCCGGCTCCATATCTTCGGTACTCAGTTCATCGAGACGGGCGCGATCCCAGGGGTTGTCTTTGGCGGCTCGGGTGACGCGAAAGAAATAGGTGGCAAACGAGGCTGCCCCCGGGAAGAGCAGGCGAAGGTTTTGAGCAATAATCTCCTCAAGACGGACAAAGCCAAGATTGTCGGGCAGGGCCACCCAGCGTTTGCGATTGGCCGGCACCTTCAGGCGGACGAAGCGGCTTCGACCGTCTTCCTGGTTGATAACTATGGCGATATTAAGACTGAGATTGCTAATAAATGGGAACGGGTGGGCGGCATCGACGGCCAGGGGAGTGAGGATCGGCAAAACTGAATCCTCGAAGTGTCTAGTGAGGAAGGCTTTTTCTTCATCCTTCAATGCATCGTAGGATTTGAAATGTATCCCTTGCACAGCAAGTGCCGGTCGCAGGACATTTGCAAACAGGTCACTGAGTATTCGCATCTGGTGCTGCAATTCCTCCCAACAGAGCGCCAGTTCTTCACAGGGGGTGAGGCCGTCATAACTCAGTTTTTGCGGCTTGGTCTTGCGTTTCTGGTGCAAGCCACCCATCCTTTTCATGACAAATTCGTCGAGAATCATACCCATGATCCCGGAAAATTTGAGCCTTTCGAGAAGTGGCTGGGTGGGATCTTCGGCGATTTCCAGAACCCTCCGCGCAAAGGAGAGCCAGCTGAGTTCCCGATTTATGTAGGCATCGTGGGCATCGACATCGTGTAAGGTAATCTCGTTCATGGCAGTTGTATGGGTGACTCAAATGGAAAATGCGCAATGCTTGGCTTCGATTTTTAAGATTCGCTATCAACAGGCGCCAAAAATCTTGCTTTATGGTACTTTAGAAGGAAGCCGTTTTGCAAGCAATAGCCAGTGATTGACGGAAAAGAAAATCCTTGCGAAAAGCGGTGTGGCACACTAATTTTTTTGCCGCAAGGGTATGGCGCGTTTTGGAAAATTGCCTTGCCGGCGAACAAACAAAGTTTAACATCAGTCATTTGACAACTGAAATGTCTTCTTTCTCACCCTCATCAAACAGTCCTGCCACGTTTCTACGAGGTATGGCCTGGATGATTTCCCTGACAATCAGTGTGGCGGCTTTTCTTGCTCCTGCTCTGTGGAATGGATTTGCCCTGGTTTTTTTCGACACCGGGGGATACGTACGCCGGGTGCTGGTAATGGAACTCACGCCTGGTCGCTCGCTGTTCTATGGCCTGTTTCTGTGGGCATCGTCCTTTGGCTGGTGGTCTTTTTATGGACCGATACTCGGGCAGGCTCTCGGCAGTGTATGGTTGATCCACCTTATGCTGCGCTGCCATGATTTGCCAGCAAGTCCTCGAGCTACCGCATTATTTTGTTTTGGTTTGAGTCTCGTGACCGGTATTTCCTGGTATGCCGACCAATTGATGCCCGATGTCTTGGTGCCCCTGGCGGTGCTGGCGCTCTGGCTTCTGGGGTTTCGCTGGCAAAAGCTGGCGAAGTTCGAGGGTGTCGGACTCGTTGCCATAGCCCTCCTCGGACTGCTGTCGCATATGTCCGGAATGGCTTTGGCCATTGGTCTGGCGCTGATCACTCTGGCTGCCCGGTTTGTCTTGAGGCGACGCAACTGGTCTTTGTCGGTCAACTGGTTGCCGCCGGTAGCGGTGGTGGTCGCAAGCCTTGTACTTATGCCGCTGCTTCATCTGGCCCTGGTGGGCAAGGCTACCTATACTCCGGGCGGCCCTGTTTATATATTTGGCCGCCTAGTGCAGGCCGGTATTGCCCAACGATGGCTGACCGAGCACTGTCCAGTCCCCGGTATCAAATTGTGTACC
>JBBQVT010000032.1:0-32621 GCA_038211245.1 Desulfobulbales bacterium
GCCGGTTCATAGGGGCGGGCCCAGATCCAGGCACGATTGTCCTTTTTGCCGTAGAAGTGGAACTCTTTACCGTTGTTGCAAGCCGGATCATGTTTCGGATTAAAGCGCCAGCGGGTCTCTTTGCCGTTCACGAAAGGCCACTGCACCCCGGACCGTTCAGTGAGGGTCTTGTAAGATGCCATCTCGTGTTGCGGCCCGGTGTGGAAACGGCGATACTCCTCCCAAATTTTTTCGATATAATTTTCCTGACTCCAGGGGAATTGTTTCTCAAAGCCAAGTCGTCTGGCAACCTCAATAATCTGCCAGGTGTCGGACATCGCCTCGCCCGGAGGATTGACGATCTGTCCGAAATGCTGGGTCCGCCGCTCGGAGTTGCCGTACAACCCCTCTTTCTCAATCCACATCGCCGCCGGCAGGATAACATCGGCAACATCGGTCGTCGGCGTCGGATAGACATCGGAGACCACCACGAAGCGATCATCTTTTAAGGCGCCATTGCGATAGCGTTTCAGGTTCGGCAGGGTGACCATCGGATTGGTCACCTGGATCCACATGAATTTGATGTCGCCGCGGTCAAGGGCGCGAAACATCTCCACCGTATGGTAGGTCGGTTTGGGGTCGATATTTTCGACCGGCACCCCCCAGATCTCGGCGGCCATCTGCCGGTCGTGTTCATTAGCGACCGTGCCGTGCGGCAAGGCGTGGGTCAGGGTGCCGACCTCGCGCACCGTTCCGCAGGCGCTCGGTTGGCCGGTCAGTGAAAACGGGCTGTTGCCGGGCGTCGAAATCTTGCCGACCAACAGATGGATATTGTAGACCAGATTATTGATCCAGGTGCCCCGGGTATGCTGGTTCATGCCCATGCACCAAAACGAAGTGACTTTTTGCGCCGGATCACCATACAGGGAGGCCATATATTTGATATCCTTGGCCGATACCCCGGAGATCTTCTCGACCTTTTCCGGGGTATAATCGGCCAAAAACAGTTTAAAATCAGCAAAATTGATCGCTTCATCCTGATCGGTAAAGGCAAAATGGTCTTCGGTGCCGTAGCCGATATTGGTTTTTCCCTTGTGAAACGACACATGTTCGTTGACAAAGTTCCAGTTCACCCAGTCATTGGCAATGATCTCATGGCAGATGGCATTGGCCACCGCTAGATCGGTCTGCGGTTTAAAAAGAATTGATTTATCGGCCGCTTGACTGGTGCGGGTTGACCGGGTGGCAAAATCGATAATTTTGACACCCGTGCGGCGCTTGCGGTTGGCGAGCATGCGGGAGAAGAGCACCGGATGCATCTCCGCCATATTGTTGCCCCAGGTGATAAAGACATTGGCGTTATCGATGTCTTCGTAGCAACCCATCGGCTCATCGATGCCGAAGGAAGTCATGAAACCGGTCACCGCACTGGACATGCACAACCGGGCATTGGCTTCGACATTGTTGGTACCGAGACAGCCCTTGAAGAGCTTCGAGGCGACATAGCCGTCGGGGATGGTCCATTGCCCGGACCCGTAGATGGCCACCGAGTTTTTGCCGTGTTTATCGCGGGTTTCTTTCAACTTTGCCGCCACCAGATCCAGGGCCTCGGCGATGGGAACCTCGACCATTTCGCCGTTCTTGCGTACTTTCGCCTTGGTCAGCCGGTCGGCACCGTACAGGGCCTGCACCGAGTGATAGCCCTTCATGCAACATAAGCCCTTGTTGACGCTGCAGTTCGGATCACCCTTCACCGCCACAGCCCGGCCCTCGACAACCCCGACCAAGACGCCGCAGCCGGTGCCGCAAAAGCGACAGGGGGCCTTCTGCCAGGAAACTACCCCGGAATTAGTGGTGATTTTCGGCCAGTCTGCAAAACTGATTCCCGGAAAAAGCGCGCCCGCCGTTGCCACCGCACTGGTTGCCGCAGCACTGAAAATAAATCGTCGTCTGTCGAGTTTCATGGTCACCTCACTTCCTCCCTTATTTTTCATCATAGCCAAAGGCCAGGCTGAGCGACTGCAGCGACTGCAGCTTCTTCAGACTTCCCTGGAGCGCTTCTTCGCTGGTTTCGTCCGGTGTATCGGTAACAAGAACGACTACTTCTTGATTTGAGGCTGGAATTATTTGACAATACTTGAGAACAGAGAGCTCGGCGCACAAGGAATCCTTGCCGCCGTTTCTGGGGATGGCGAGATAGCTGAAAATCGGCATAACAACTCCGCTGTGATTGGCTTTGGTGAGAAGGGCCTGTCTGCCATTATTCCATCGTCACACACTTCCAAGTAGAAATCCTTGACCTAGGTCAACAGGCATTCTTTTTGTCATGTCCTCAATTGTGCGAACAATCAATTCTATTTCATTTTTATGCAATCTCCCAATCAATTTTTTTTATTTATCTTGGCAACCACTTTTTATAATGGATGCGAAGACTTTCAGACATCTTGCCGCAAGGCTCACCTCGAAAAGTGCCGGCACTGCATCGGGAATTTGGAGCATTTATGAAGTTGGTGAGGCAAAGAAACCAGAGTGTCAGTAGAGGAACCAGGCCACACTCCCTGCACAAGATGGGGAGATATACTGGTCAGCAGAACCCCTTGTTGTGTTTTTTGAAAATTGGGAGCAATAATCGTGTAACCTATCTATAAAAAGAGCAAAAGGAAAGGGGTTAGACTAAAGAAACTTGAATACGCCGTCCAAGGGCTTTGGCAAATCTTTCAAGTGTTGAAAGACGTATATCGGTGGCATGATTTTCCATTCTGGAAATTACTGACTTGGTGGTCTTTAATTCAACAGCAATTTGCTCTTGAGTCATCCCAGCATCTTTGCGGGCTTGTTTTAAAAGAATGCCGAGTTTAAAAGTCTCGAAGCGTTCGTCATAATCCTTCCAGAATTGAGGATCTAGCTTTTTCGTTTATCAATATATTTTTTTAAGTCGCTCATGGCATTCTCCTTCTTGAAAAACAGTCTTTTTTTCTCTGCTCAGCGATTTTTATCTCGTTATTGGTGATTTTTTGTCTCTTTTTGGTAAATGCATGGTTTAAAACAATGTACTGTTGGCAATAAATTGAAAATATGAAATTTTCCACAACCACCGGCTACACGCGGACCCCGCAAACAGCGCGGGTCCGGTGAGCCAGACTTTATCTTTGAGGGCTCAGCGGTATTGGCGCGCGATGGCAGCAATCGGTTATCACATCACCGCCCCCTACGGCACGCCGCATATACTGATCAACACAGACCGTTTGGTCATCTGGCAGGCAGATACTGTTTCATAATTTTGTTAATTCATTGGGAAAGAAGGGACGCTTTCCATATTTTCTAAAAACTGGGTAGTGTCCCTTATTTTCAATTGAAGACGGCAAAAGCTGGATGGATATGCTTAAAAGTAGGAATACAACATCCCATAGTTATAATGAAGACGTTGCAAAGGAAATATGCCAAGCAGTTTTTGAAGTATACTATTTCCTTTTTGTGCAACTAAAAACAAATTTGGAGAGTTTACGTGCTGACTCAGATAAATATGATTTTGGAAACGAATGAAATGGAATACGGCCTAGACAAAGAAACCATAAATAATTTTGAACCGTATTTTCTAAGTGTAAAGAAGTGGATGAAGCTCTACTGTACGGTTCCCGTGCTAAAGGCAACTTTAGACCAGGACCCGATGTTGATCTAACATTAAAAGGAGAAATACCATGGGTCAAAAAAAAATCCTGCTGGCAATTGATGGATCACCACATTCCAGCGTGGTCTTGGAAAAAGCCATTGAATACGCCAAAGCCTTCGAGGCTGGAATTATTCTCGTGCATTGCCATGAGAAATTTCCGGTAAACCTGGGAGAACCCTACCGGGACAGTCGCATTGCCCTGATACTGAGAGACAGCGAAAACCTGATTGCCCCCTTTGTCCAACGCCTGGGGACTGAGAATATCGCGGTTGAAGATCGACTTATGGAGGAACCTGCCGGGAAGATGATCTCCGAGGTTGCAAAAATCGAGAAATGCGACTTGATCATCATCGGCTCGCGAGGCTTCAGCAACCTCACAAACCTGATAGTGGGTAGCGTAACCACCAGAGTCCTGCAAACTGCCACCTGCCCTGTCCTGGTGGTAAGATAGGAATATCGAACGAAGGCCTCGTCACTAACCCATTCCCCGCCGACGATTGGCACGGTAAATGAGCCTGTCGATGACAAAGAAGAAGACAATCGGCAGGGCGAGAAAGACCAAGGTCAAGAGGGAGGCAACACTCCTTTCGGAAGAATTGAGTATCGGAAAGATATAGCCCGAATAAGACGGCACCGTGCCGCCACCGATGAGAAAGACCAGGAAGTACTCGGAAAAGGCCACAAGAAAAACGATGGTCGCCCCGGCAAGAAGTGCCGGCAGCAACAGCGGCAACTCAACCGCCACAAGAATTCGTATGGGTGAGGCCCCGAGATTCTTGGCACAAAGGGCAAAATTGTCGCCATAGGCCTGATAGCCGGCAGTCAGCGCCCGCAGCATATAGGGGTAACTGATGATGCTCAAAATCAGGATCACCCCGACCCTGGTGTCGGCGATCCCCAGGCGGAGGAAGATAAAGTGCGCCCCCATGGCAAAGGCCATAGGCGGAATGAGCGCCGGGGCAAGCAACATGCCTTCGAGAAAATTCTTGCCGAAAAAATCGGTTCTGGCAAAGAGCTTGGCCGGCAGGATGGTCATACCAAAGGTCAAAACGACGGTGCCGAAGGAATAGAGACAGGAAGACAGCAGACTCAGTCCGATATCCTGCCCGTGTTGCGCGAGATAGTGCAGACTGCGCAGATCAAAAACCGCCGGAAAAACCTCGGGAAAAGCCCAGGATGAAGAGAAAGCCCCGAGCAACAGGACAATGACCGGCAGGACAAAGAGCAGGAGCAAGACGGCAAAAATCGACACCACTCCCATCATAGCTTCCGTACCCCCCGCGCAAGGCTTGCCGACAGGCGCAGGTACATGCCGATAAAGAACAGGGAAAAGACAAATATCAGGGACAGCATTGCCATGGCCACAGGGCGTAGGGCGAGATCCTTCTGAAAAAAATATTCGTAAATACGAATGCTCAGCATTCCGGGATAACTGTCGCCGAGAACAAAGGGCAGGTCAAAGCCGCCAAAGGTGAAGATGAAGAGAATGATAAAGGTGGTATTGATGGCCGGCAGAATAAAGGGCAGGATGAGGGTGTAAAAGATCCGCAGCCGCCCGGCGCCGAGCATCCTGGCGGTGTCGATCTGCCGCCGGTCAAATCTAACCAGCATGGCATACACCATAACCATGACAAAAGGCGTCTCTTTGTAGATATAGGCAGAGATCAGGTCTATGCCGGCGGAGGTATAGAGGAGATCCGGAAAGCCTTCAAAGGAATCGATGAGCCCGAGATGAAAGGCTATAGATGCCAGGATCCCCGTCTTCGCCAGAAAGATGACCGCCAGAAAGCCGACGGCAATATGCGGCAGAACCAAGGGAATTTTATAAACAATGGCAAAATTTCGGTACCTCTCCGGCATCTTCCAGAGCGCGTAGGCCAGGGCCGTGCCGATGGCAATGGACAGGCCGCTGCTCGCAGCAGCAACATACAGGGAAAAGGCCGCCGACCGAAGGAACCAGGAATCGGCAAACAATTCCCTGTAGGCAAAGAACAGGTCATCATAGGTATAGGAAAACATTAAAAAACCAAACGACTGCAGCAGGGTGATTACCAAGCCGCAGCCGAAGACCAGCGAAAAGGGCAGGAGCAGCGGCAGCAGACGCAGCAGCGGTTCTGACGGTCGCATCCCTATTTGCCTTGCAGTACCAGCTTTTCCCAATCCTTTTCCAGATGTTCGAGATATTCCGCAGGTATCTCCGGCACTGCCACCCGGCCGAGTTCGGCGAGGGGCAGGGTTGCCACCCCCAAATCAAGGGTTTGAAACTTTTGGCGCTCTTCGCCGCTCAGTTTGCTGAGGTCAAGGACGGTGAAATCACCCCAGTTTGCCGGATGATTTTTCGACAGCTGGGCCTCCGGCGAAAGAAGGAAGTTGGCGACCACCAAGGCCCCCGCCCGGTTCGGGGCATTGAAGGGCACGGCGGTAAAGTGGGTATTATAGATGGAGCCATCGGTCATGACCAGGGTCCGCACCGTATCCTTATACCGACCCTGGAGAATCTTGCCCTGGGCACTTGCCTGATGGTAGCTCATGTTCAGCAGGACCTCGCCGCGCTCAAAGAGGGTATCAAGGGCCGCCACATCCTTCGGGTAGTTTTTACCCTGCTGCCAGAGATGCGGTTTCAACTCATTTAAATACTCCCACATTTTGGGTAATTTTCCGGTATACAGCCCTTTATCGAACCCGGCAAGATACTGCTGATAACCGCCGCTGACCGCATAGAAAACCTGACGGATAAAGGCCGAGCCGGTAAAATCCGGCGGTTTCGGGTAGGTGAATTTCCCTGGATTTTTCTTGATCCATTCTTTCAGTTCGGCAAAGGTCTTCGGCGGGTTAGCCACTTTGGCCGAATCGTATTCGAAGACGAACTGAGCCCGACCGTAGGGAATCTCATAACCGCGTACCGGATACCCGAAATCGAACTCGACGGAGACCGGATCAACCAAGGAGTAATTGGGCAAAAGATCCGTCAGCGGCCCCTGGAGGAGCCCATTTTCCATGGCGTTCTTAAAATTCTCGCCGTTGATCCACAGCAGGTCCATGCTGCCCTTGCCGCCGCCGGCCTGCTTTTCGGTGAGAAGCTTGTTGACGAAAACCGCAGCATCGGCAGGCACCCGCTTGAGGGTGATACCGTATTTCTCTTTTACCGCCTCGGCCACATAGCTATCAACCCAAGAATTGATGGTCGTCGAGCCGCCCCACATGAACCACTTGACCTCGCTGCCCTTTGCCTGCTGCACCATATCGGCAAAGGCGCCGCTGTCCGCCGCCACCGCACTATTCAGTGCTCCGGGAAGGAATACCCACATAACCGCCAAGTGCATCAGCCATCGCATAATCAGTCCCCTTTCAGTTGAATGTACTGCTTTATCCCGACCCTGACTCGGTCATGGATGTTTATATCGCTGCCGGAACTATAGGCGGTGAGGATCAGATCGTCAATTCGAATCCGACAGACGTTGTACTGACCGGCGAAGAGAATATCCTCGACAACAGCCGATCCGTCAGGGTCTTTTTCGAGAACCAGGGATTCCGCCCGGACGCTGATGGCAGCATCGCCGCCGACTATCGGCTGGAGAATGGAGAGTCGCGAAAAATATCGCCGATGAATGGTGTTGACATGGCCAAGAAATGCTGCCACCCGGGCAGATGCCGGTTGATTGTAGACCACCGGCGCATCGTCATATTGACACAATACGCCGTCGAGAAGGATACCGATCCTGTCGGACATCATAAAGGCTTCTTGCAGGTCGTGGGTGACGCAGATGGTGGTGATTTTGTATTCTTTCTGGAAGGCACGGATAAATTCCGCCGTACCGCTCTTCAGATTCCGATCAAGGTTGGCAAACGGTTCATCAAGGAGGAGAATCGAAGGACTCACCACCATCGCCCGGGCCAAAGCCACCCGCTGCTGCTGCCCGGAGGAAAGCTGTCCGGGAAACTGTCGGGACTTATCCCCTAGGCCAAAATAGGCGAGCATGGCCATAACCTTGTCCGTCATGGCAGCCTTTTCCACCCTGCGGGTTTTCAGGCCGAAGGCGACATTGTCAAAGACCGTCATGGTCGGAAAAAGGACGTAATCCTGAAACACCAGAATGGCCGGATTATGCAGGAGATCGGCGCGCGAGCTGATAGTTCCGGAATCCGGGGGCAGAAGTCCGGCGATGATTTTCAGCAGGGTGGTTTTCCCTGCCCCGGAAGGACCGATGATCGACACCAATTGCCCTTCAGCCACGCAAAAAGAAACCTGCTGAAGAATGCGTTGCCCTTGATAGCCCTTGCAGACCGCATCTATTGTAAGAAACATTGGGCCTCGTCAAGGTAAGAGACAATTTTGTTGAAGGTGACGTCGCTGGTCAAGGTCCGGCTCTTGCTGGTATATTCATGATAGGCCATATAACACCAACTGAGGGCCCGGAGGAGAATCACTCGCTCCATGAAAGCGGTTTTTTCGATGAGTTCCGAGAGGGAGATATCACAATCAAGAGCCTGCCGGTATGCTCTAAGAAAACTCTTCTTATCCTCCTCACTCAGGCGGCAGTCGGTTTTCCAAAGCGTCGTGGTCGGCACGAGAAAGTGCGCAAGATCCTGGTAGCGACTCGAAACCACGGCCTTTTCCCAATCGATCAAGGAGGACCTTTGCGAGTGTATGAGGAAATTGCCGGAATTCACCTCGGTGTTGACCATGCACAAGGAGTCACCGGTGAAGAACGTAGGCGCGGTACAGGTAAGATTGACAATCGCATCGTGATAATTGAGGAGCAACTGCCGCACCGCACGATACTGGCCGCCATCATAGCGACCGATCAAGGCATGGGATTCAGCGGCAATGGCGGTAACAGGATCGGCCTGGACGATAAGGCGAGGATCGGGCGGCAGGGCGTGGATGCGGGCAAAAATGTCGGCGGCAATGTCCAGATCACGGGCATAGTCGAGGGGTCTGCCGGGTAGATATTGCATAAGGAGGACTCCCTGGCCAAGACCGCCGGCATCAAGGCTATAGTGCAGTGGCCCGGGGGTGACCCCCGAGGGAAATACCGCCTGCAGGACCGTGAACTCGTATTCCACCTGCCGTGCAAGACCAAGCTGTGTACCGTGGTTGATCCGGAAGACATAGGCACCCGGGTTGCCGAAAACCAAATAGTTCTCATTATACTCGCCGGCGGCGAGAAAGGAACACTGCATTTCTCCTGCGAGCCAGTCGTTCCCCGCAATATATGCAAGCACCTGTGGTGATTTATCCATTTTCCGTGATCCACTTGAATTTGTTCGTCAATGGGTCGAACGATCTTGGCCCTTCATTGCCGGTGATCAGCTGTACATGCCTCCTTTCCTCAGATATTTCAAGTATCTTCTTGAGAGGAGATCACCAGCTGCCTTGCAGAAACGAAGACTCGGGGCTCAGGCCAGACCCATTTTCTCCCAATACCCGACGATTTCAAGTTTTTCTTTGAGGAATTCGAGGAGATCGGTGTGGCAATGTTCACCCGGAAATTTGAGGCGAAACTCAGTAAGAATACCTTCTTGTTGCTGCGGGGAATAAAGGCTCCATTCAATAAGCAAATCTTGTTCTTGATTAGGTGTCACAATAAAAATCTTGTCCGGTTGAGGTTGATAGTTGTACTTGGATACTTACTTCAGATATCTTACAAATTTCTTACAAAGGGGATATCCCTGCGAAGAAATGTGATGGTTATCGGAGAAAAATTACCCACTTCCTCCACCATCATAGGTTCGAAAGCAGCAATATCTACAAAACAAGTCATCCCCCTGCATTTTTGTAGTATTTGCTACAGCGGCTTGCAGCACAGCCTTGCAGGTTTCCTAAAAAAACATGCTAACGATTGAATTTTAAGTATATATTTCGACTTTTCCCAGTCTGGCATGACCCTTGCTCTAAGGTGGAAAAGCAACGCATCCATTCACTTTGACCAAGAGGACCAAGCCGATGAGCACCAAGCCCCTCCTGAAAGAAAGATCCACTCAGATCCATAGAAAAGGATCCGCCCCTTTTGAACTGGACTGCAACAAGGACAGCCTGGCCGGCGCCGTCAGCCAGCGCGCTTGTGTCTTCTGCGGCTCGCGGGTTGTGCTTTACCCCATTGCCGACGCCCTGCATCTGGTACACGGACCGATCGGCTGTGCCGTCTACACCTGGGACATCCGCGGCGCACTGTCGTCGGGGCCGGAGCTGCATCGGCTGTCCTTTTCCACCGATCTGCAGGAACTGGATGTCGTTTTCGGCGGCGAAAAAAAGCTTGCCAAAGCCCTTGATGAACTCATCGATCGCTGTCAGCCAAAGGCGGCGTTTGTCTATTCGACCTGCATCGTCGGCCTCATCGGCGACGATCTGGAGGCGGTCTGTAAAAAGGTATCGGCGGAAAAAGGCATCCCGGTGCTGCCGGTGCAGTCCGACGGCACCAAGGGCAACAAACGGGCCGGCTATGAAGCCGCCTGCCACGCCATGGCTCGGCTGGTTGGGACCGGCGATACCTCCGGCATCGGCAAACATTCCATCAATATCCTCGGTGATTTCAACCTGGCCGGGGAGATCTGGCTGATTCGCGAATATTTCCAGCGCATCGGTGTCGAGGTGGTCGCCAATATCACCGGCGACGGGCGGATAGCCGATATACAGCGCTGCCATGGTGCCGCTCTCAACGTCGTGCAGTGTTCGGGCTCGACCATGGACCTTGCCAATATAATGAAGAAGCGCTACGCCATTCCTTCGCTGCGGGTGTCCTATTTCGGAGTGGAAGACATGGCCGAGGCGCTCTATAGCGTCGCCCGCCACTTCAATGCGCCGGAGATGCTGGAAAAGGCCCGCCAGGTGGTGAAGAGTGAGCTTTCGACGCTGCTCCCCGAACTGGCCACCTACAAAAAGGCCCTGACCGGCAAGAAAGCGGCGATCTACGTCGGCGGCGCCTTCAAGGCCTTCTCCCTGGTCAAAGCCTTTCGCCTTATCGGCATGGACGTGGTGATGGTCGGCTCGCAGACCGGCACCAAGGAGGACTATATCGAGCTGGAAGAGATTACCGACGAGGGAACCATCATCGTTGATGACTCCAACCCCCTGGAGCTGTCGGCCTTTTTAAAGGAAAAGGACGTCGACCTCTTGGTCGGCGGAGTCAAAGAGCGACCCATCGCCTACAAAATGGGTGTCGCCTTTTGCGACCACAACCATGAGCGCAAGGAGATGCTCGCCGGCTTTGCCGGAATGCTCAATTTTGCCCGCGAGGTATACGGCTCGGTGATGAGCCCGGTGTGGAAGTTTGTCCCGCGTAGGACAGAGGAGAAAAAATCATGACAAAGATGGCCAGTTATACCGCAACCACCAATGCCTGCAAGCTCTGCAAGCCCCTCGGCGCCTCCATCGCCTTCCGCGGCATCGAAGGCTGTGTGCCTTTTTTGCACGGCTCACAGGGTTGCGCCACCTATATGCGCCGCTATATCATCAGTCATTTCAACGAGCCGATCGACATCGCCTCGTCATCTTTGGGTGAGAAAAACGCCATCTACGGCGGCGGCCCGAACCTCAAGCTGGGCCTCAATAATGTCACCGCCAAATATGCTCCCAAGCTGATCGGCGTGGCCACTACCTGCCTGACCGAGACCATTGGTGACGACGTACCCATGCTTTTGGCCGAATATCGGAAGGAATTTACAACCGCCGACTCGCCGCTCTTGGTCCACGTGTCGACCCCGAGCTACTCGGGGACGCATATGGATGGCTTCCATGCAGCGGTGCGCGCCGTGGTCGAGCAATTGGCGGTTGCAACACCCGGCAACGACAGCATCAATTTTCTCTGCGGCTTTATTTCGCCCGCCGACATCCGTTATCTAAAAGGCGTTTGCAGGGACTTCGGTATCGCCGCAACTATCCTCCCCGACTATTCCGACACCCTCGATGGGCCGGCACTCCATGACTACCCGCTCATTCCTGAAGGCGGCACGCCGCTTACCGCCATCCGGGCGATGGGCGGAGCGAAAGCAACCGTCGAACTCGGAGCGACCATGCCGAAGGCCACCGCCGGTACGGTCCTGCACGATATCCACAAGGTACCGCTGCATCGCACCGGACTGCCCATCGGCATCCGCGCCACCGACGCCTTCTTTGCGCTGCTGACCGAACTTACCGGCCGGGAAATCCCTCTTCAACATGCGGCGGCCCGCGGTCGGCTGGTCGACAGCATGGTCGACGGCCACAAATACGTGTTCGGCAAAAAGGCGGTGGTCTTTGGCGAAGAGGACCTGGTGGTCGGCCTGACCGCCCTGCTCGCTGAGATCGGAGTCCAACCTGTACTCTGTGCCTCCGGCGGTAAAAGCGGCCGGATGGCGGAGGGCATCACCGCCGCAATAGAGGGCCTCGACTGTCCAATGCCGATTGTAAAGGAGGATGTCGATTTTTTTGATATCGAGACCCTGGCAAAGGAGCTGGAGGTTGACCTGGTGATCGGCCACTCGAAAGGTTATGCCTTTGCCCGCCAGGAGAAGCTGCCGCTGGTCAGGGTGGGCTTTCCCATCCACGACCGGATCGGCGGCCAACGCATCCTCCACCTCGGTTACCACGGGGCCCAGGCTCTGTTCGATCTCATCGCCAACACCTTGATCGAAAAGAAGCAGGACGATTCACCGGTCGGCTACAGTTATATGTGAGTTCCGTTAAGCATCCACCACAAGGATCCAGTATGAAAAATTCAAAGCCTCAGGATTTCCGCAACCACCCCTGCTTTCATGCCGATGCTAAAGGTAAATTCGGCCGGGTGCATCTCCCCGTTGCCCCGAAGTGCAATATCAAGTGCAATTTCTGCGACCGCAAATATGACTGTGTCAACGAGTCGCGACCGGGCGTTACCTCCACTCTCCTGTCGCCGGAGCAGGCGGGAGTGTATATGCACAAGGTTCTCGAAAAAGAACCGCGCATAACGGTGGCCGGTATTGCCGGTCCCGGTGACCCCTTTGCCAACGGCCCGGAGACCATCGCCACCCTGCGGACCATCAGGAAAAACCATCCGGAGGTCCTGCTCTGCGTGTCGTCGAACGGCATGGCCATCGGCCCCTATATAGAGACACTGGCCGAGCTTGCCGTCTCGCACGTGACCATCACCGTCTGCGCCGTCGATCCGGCAATCGGTGCGAAGATCTACAGCTGGGTTGAGGACGGCAAGGTCATCTATCGGGGACGACAGGCGGCGGAGATGCTGCTGAGTCGCCAATTGGCGGCGATAGGCAAGTTGAAAGAGCACGGCATCACCGTCAAGGTCAACTGTATTGTTATCCCCGGCGTCAACGATGGGCATGTTGAAGAGGTGGCCCGGACCATGAAGGCCTTGGAGGTCGACCTGCTCAACTGCATGGCGATGTTTCCCAACGTCAACACCCTCTTCGACACCCTCCCCCAGCCGAGCAAGGAGATGATGGAGGAACTCAGGGCCAAGGCCGAAAAATATCTGCCGCAGATGCGCCACTGCACCCGCTGCCGCGCCGATGCGGTTGGCCTTTTGGACGACGACCGCACCGACGAATTCCGCAGCTGTCTCACCGCCTGCTCGACGTTGAAACCCATGCCGGCTGCGGAACGGCCGTATGTGGCGGTGGCAACCGAAGAGGGCATTCTGGTCAATAAACACCTGGGCGAGGCGCGTACCCTGCAGATCTGGGAACGTCACGGTGACGGTTTTCGCAAGGTCGAGGAACGGCCGACCCCGGCCATCGGCGGCGGCATTAAACGCTGGCACCAGATGGCCAGGGTCCTCGGCGACTGCCGGGCGGTGCTGGTCAGCGGCGTCGGCCAAACCCCCTTCGACATCCTCAGTAAATCCGGGGTGAAACCGGTCGAGGCTGCGGGCTTTATCGAGGAGGGCTTAGCAATCGTCTACGAGAACCGCAACACCGCCTTCCTGCGCGGCCGCAAGAACCCCTGCTCCGAAGGAAGCTGCAGCGGCTCAGGTGGCGGTTGCGGCTGAAAATGCTCTCTTGAAAAGTGATGGAGTGACAATGATCTGCTGACAAAAACAGCTATTACAGATACAATGGCGCTGTTTTAAGTTTGACGGCAGAGGCCGCATCCTGGCCGCTGCCGAAGATCCCCATCACCTTTCACAGGAGAAAAGACAATGCCGGATTTCGTATATCAGGAACCGTTTCCGCTCGCCAAAGACCAGACCAAGTACCGTCTCCTTTCCGACTCACAGAAGTATGTAAAGATCGTCGATTTCAATGGCCAGAAGATCCTCAAAGTTGCCCCCGAGGCCATGACGACCCTGGCTAACCAGGCCATGCGCGATGTCTCCTTCCTGCTCCGTTCCGCCCATAACCAGCAGGTGGCCGACATTCTCGCCGACCCTGAGGCATCAATGAACGACAAGGGTGTGGCCATCGCCTTTCTGCGTAATGCCGAGGTTGCCGCCGGCTTCGAGCTGCCGATCTGCCAGGACACCGGCACCGCCTCCATCATCGGCAAAAAGGGCCAGAACGTCTGGACCGGCTGCAACGATGCGGAGATGTTATCGAAGGGGGTTTTCCGCACCTACACCGAAGAAAACCTGCGCTACTCCCAGACCGTGGCCCTCGATATGTACACGGAAAAAAACACCGGCACCAACCTGCCGGCGCAGATCGACCTGTTTGCCACCGAGGGTGACACGTACAGCTTCCTTTTCGTCGCGAAGGGCGGCGGCAGCGCCAACAAAACCATGCTCTACCAGGAAACCAAGGCACTGCTCAACCCGGAGCGGCTGGAAAGTTTTCTCGTCGAAAAAATGAAATACCTGGGTACCGCCGCCTGCCCGCCCTACCATATTGCCTTTGTCATCGGTGGAACTTCGGCGGAGACCTGTCTGAAAACCGTCAAACTCGCCTCCACCAAATACTACGACAACCTGCCCACCGAGGGTAATATGCACGGCCAGGCCTTCCGCGATGTAGCACTTGAGAAAAAACTCCTGGAAAAAGCGCGAGGTCTTGGCATCGGTGCCCAGTTCGGCGGCGTCTATTTCGCCCACGACATCCGGGTGGTGCGCCTGCCCCGCCACGGTGCCTCCTGCCCGGTGGGCATGGGAGTATCCTGCTCGGCCGACCGCAATATCAAGGCCAAAATCAACCACGACGGTTTGTGGCTTGAGGAACTCGACCGCAACCCCGGCCGCCTCATCCCCGAGGCCTATCGCCGCAAGCACGACCATGGGGTGAAGATAAATCTTGATCAGCCGATGGAAAGTATCCTCGCTGAACTGCGCCAGCATCCGGTGTCCACGCCGCTGCTTCTTACCGGCACCATCGTTGTCGGCCGGGACATCGCCCACTCCAAATTCAAGGAACTGCTCGACGCCGGCAAGGAGCTGCCTGAGTATCTGACAAAGCACCCCATCTATTATGCCGGTCCGGCCAAGACACCGCAGGGTAAACCCTCCGGCTCCTTCGGCCCGACTACCGCCGGGCGGATGGACAGCTATGTCGATTTGCTGCAAAGCAATGGCGGCTCGCTGATCATGATAGCCAAGGGCAACCGCAGCCAGCAGGTCACCGACGCCTGCAAAAAGAACGGCGGCTTTTATCTTGGCTCAATCGGTGGCCCGGCGGCTCTCTTGGCCGAGGAAAACATCAAGAAAGTCGAGTGCATCGATTACCCCGAGCTGGGCATGGAGGCGGTTTGGAAGATCGTAGTGGTTGACTTCCCCGCCTTTATTCTGGTTGACGACAAGGGTAACGATTTCTTTAAGCAGCTGGGCTGTTAGGGGTCGTGTTCCTGCCGACCTTTGCGGGGTCGGCAGGAACTTCAGACAAGCAACCACTTATCGGCATGGCACCAGCGGTAATCCTAAACATGGCACCAGCGGTGATCCTGACGGTAGCTTTACTTGTTTCCCTGAAACGCTGGGGAAGCGTCTTCATTCTCCCGGGCGCCCTGGCGCTTGCCCTGGCTTTTTACTCCCTGCTTGCCGTTCAACTCGAGTCACAACTAGCAAAGTCGGCCATTCTTGAGGTGTTATCTTAAAAACTGACAAAATAAGGAAAACTATCTGGAATTCGTTGGCGCGGGATAAAAAAAATGTCCCGTACGATAATTTTCCTTAAAATGTTCGTTTAAGTAAGGTATATTTTACTTAAAGTGCACTTTTAGGGAGTTATTTATGATTGCCACCTCTTCTGAACTCATTACCGTGCTGCGCCAGTACAACCCCTGGTGGCGCGGAGCACCCACCGCCGACCTGCCGGTGTGGCGTCGACGTGCCTTTCACGACATTCTTACCTGGATGCAATCCCCCCCGGCGCCAAGGGCACTGCTTCTTTCAGGTGCCCGGCAGGTTGGCAAGACCACTCTTTTCCTCAGGTCATCCAAGCCTTAGTCGACAACGGTGTCCCACCCAACAAAATTCTGTATGCCACCTTCGACCACCCCTTGCTCAAGTTGCTGGGGTTGGACGGTCTACTCAAACTCTGGCGGGAGTTCGAGCCGGAGAGCGACAGCATTGAGTACCTCTTTCTCGATGAAATCCAGACCGTCCGCGATTGGCAAACCTGGCTGAAGTTGCAGGTGGATTTTGAGAAAAAACGCCGTATCGCCGTAACCGGCTCGGCTACTCCCCTGGTGATGGAAGGTCAGGAATCCGGCGTCGGGCGCTGGCATACCCTTCGACTTTCCACACTGTCGTTTTTTGAATACCTGCAACTGAAACAGGTGGCTGTCCCGCCGTTGCCGGATGTCAATTCGCTTGCCCAGCTCTTCGACTGGCAACCGTCTAAGTTCGCCACCGTGGCAGCGGATGCAGCACCGCTGGTCGCCCATTTCCACGAATACCTGTTACGGGGCGGCTTTCCGCAAAGCGCCCTGATGGGCAGCATAACCGCAGCCCAGAAGCTGCTGCGCGAAGACATCGTCGACAAGGTGCTCAAGCGTGATATGACGGCGCTCTTCGGCGTGCGCCATGTGTTAAAATTGGAGCAGGTTTTTCTCTATCTCTGTCTGCATGGCGGCGGCCTGATGGACATGCAGGCGCTGTGTAAAGACCTGGAGTTGAAGAAACCAACGGTCAACAACTTTATCAACCTGCTCGAATCGACGCACCTTATCTACAAACTGCCGCCATTCGGCTACGGCAAGGAGATTCTGCGCGCCCGCTATAAAATCTATCTGGCCGACGCCGCCATTGCTCCCTCAGTGCTCCTCAAGGGGACATCACTCCTGGAAGACCCGGTTGCACTCGGTATCGCTGTGGAGACGGCCTTCTTTAAACATATCTTTGCCCGCTATTATGCTCTCAGTGTCGGTTTTTCCTATTGGCGGGGCAAACGGGACCGTGAGGTGGATATCGTTGCCGAAGTCGAAGGGCGGTTGATTCCGTTTGAGGTGAAATACCGTTCACAAAATACCGGTGCCGGGGATTTAAAGGGACTGGCCGAGTTCTGCGAGACGCGCAAGGCACACCGTGGCTATGTGATCACTAGAGAGATGCAGGATTTTTCAATCCTGCCCTTAGGTTTTGAGGTTACCACAAAAAACGGTATTATGCCTGCGCGGATTGCTAAAATTCCCGCGCCACTGGCCTGTTACTGGCTCGGAAAGACCGAATTGGATGCGTTGGCTGGAGAATAAGGAAAACAATCTGCAATTCGTTGGAGCGGGGTGGAGTGCATGTCCCCGCAGCCACATATCGTACATATTTAAAGGAAGCCAAGCGGGCACAGCGAACCAACAGTTGCTGCAGCCGCAAAGGCCCTGAGTCGTTTCGAAGCATACACCAAGTATCGAGATTTCAAAGCCTTTCATTTCGAGCAGGCCATCGCCTTCAAGGAAAATCTTGCCGAACAGAAGGGCAAGCAGACCGGCGAGAAGCTCATCAAGGCTGACATTGCACGCTACCCTCACCCAGTAGAAGCGTTTCTTTTCAATGTTCGGCGGCAACCAAGCTATAAATCTCGATTTCAGTATTCCGACGCCGAGCATTTCAATCTGTCTGACAAAGATACCAGGGTAGCCACAGCAAAACGACAACAAAGGGTGCCTACTTTGGAACAAATCAAGCATGTCATAAAGGATATGCCGTCTGCTACGGAGATAGAACAGTGCAACCGCGCTCTGCCGGCATTCACACTGCTGACCGGGGCTCGGGACAGCGCCATTGCCTCCATGAAAGTAAAACATGTCGACATGATCGGCGGCAGTGTCAACCAGGATGCCAGGGATGTAAAGAACAAGTCTAGTAAAACCTTCAGCACTTTCTTCTTTCCTGTAGGCGATGAAATTCTAGGCATTGTGGGGAAATGGGTGGAATATCTCAGGAACGAGAAGCTATCGAGCAATGATGATCCCCTGTTTCCCGCGACTAAGGTTGCCTTGAGGCCGGATCGTCAGTTTGTAGCAGCAGGTTTGTTAAAAAAACATTGGAACTCTGCGGCGCCGATCAGGACAATATTCCGTGAAGCCTAGTGAATGCAGGTTTACCGTATTTTAACCCCACAGTTTCAGAAACACTCTTGTGCAATTGAGCGAAAAGGTTTGCAAAAGCCCCGAACATTTCAAGGCATGGAGCCAGAACCTCGGACATGAAAAAGTGCTGACGACCTTTCTGAGCTTTGGGGAGGTCGGGTGTCAGAGACAGGAGAAATTATCTGAGGATTGTCATCGGCACAGCAATCTGAGCAACATGGCGCTATAGAATTTGTAGAATTTGCAGATGCAGTCGTAAAAAGATTACGCGAGTCTGGTGTTGATATGGGGATAAGCAGTAGGTAAAAAATTGGGTGGATTTTCAACCTCGGAAAATAATTGAGATACGGAGGTTTTCAGGAAATAATCCCAACTTATGGAGTGTGCTTATCAATTGAAGCTTGCCAAGGGAAAGCTAACGTCGTCATACGCCTGTACCAGGTCGGCAATAGTTACGCCGCGCTCTTTCAGTACGGCCTCGGTAATCGGTGCATGGTCGGTGGCAATTGTGATGCGCGGATTTAGCTCGTCCGTTGGCTCTGTCCATACCAGTTGTCCTTGAACATCAGAATCGTTTGCCCGAGTAAACTAACCAACTTGCATGGCGCCCTCAAAAGCGGATGCAAGCACGAGTGTTTCGCCGTAAAATTTTTCGCCGCGAACCTTGTCGGTCACTGCCAAGGCAATGACCTTAATGCGTTGGAAACCGAGAGGTGATGTTGACATGGTTATTCTCCTGATATTTGTTCAACATGAAAAATCAATGGTTTATGCACCCAGTGCATTTTATTGTTGGAATTGAGGGTAGTGTCCCCTGTTTAATGAGTGAGCAAGGAGTTCAGTACTTTCTCAACTTCAAGTATGTTATAAGGTTTGGCAATAGCCCCGCTGAAACCGTATTCCTTGTAGTTGGACATGATTGGGTCGTTCGAATACCCGCTTGATACAATTAGACAGGCCGTGGGATAAAGAGAGAGAATCTGTTCGGCGGCTTGCTTACCGCCTAACCCGCCAGGAATGGTCAAATCCATGATAATCGCCAGGAAGGGCGCACCGGATTCCATGGAACTTTTGAAAATTTCAATCGCCTCTTGGCCATTGGTACATGTATTGACCTGATAACCAAGATGGATGAGTATTAACGAAGCGATATCTCTGATTAATTCATCATCATCCATTACAAGAATGGAGCCATCTTTATGCTTGCCCGTAGCTTGTAAGGCAACATCGGCTTCATATGCTGTGTATTCCTTGCCAATTGATGGCAGGTGGATTGTAAAAATCGTGCCTTTCTCAATCACTGAATGAGCCCCGATATGCCCACCATGCCTGCTCACAATCGAGTGGACCGAAGCAAGTCCTAACCCTATTCCGGTTGCCTTGGTTGTGAAATAGGGGTCGAAGATTCTTTTCAGAGTATCCTCCTCTATTCCGCAACCCTGGTCGGAGAGTGTCAGACGAATATATGTACCAGGAGGAAGATTGAATGAATTATGGTCGGCGAGCATCTCGTTCTGTGCAATGACTGTCAGTGCTCCGCCTCCTGGCATCGCTTGCGTTGCATTGATGATGAGGTTGTGAAATACCTGGCTCATCTGCCCTTCGTCAGCTTCGATGGCATGAATTGAATCAGGTATATCGACGGTTCCCTTGACATTTGAGCCACGAAGAACAAACGAAACCGCCTCATTCACAAGATACTGGGGTGAAACGACTTTCTTTATTGGCTCACCACCGCGGGCAAAGGTGAGAAGTTGATGAGCCAGTTCTCCAGCCCGTACGGTCGCTTTTTCCGCTTCAGCCAGAGGTTTATATGACTTTTGAGAGGTATCCAGAAAGACCTTCGCAAGAGAGATGTTTCCCATGATTCCTGTCAGGATATTGTTGAAATCGTGGGCAATGCCCCCTGCGAGGATGCCTAATGACTCTAGTTTTTCAATTTTCAACTGCTCTTTTTCATATCTTTTACGTTCTGTTATGTCACGCGTGATGGAAATAATATGCGACTCACCCTTCAGGGAAATGACTCTTGCAGACATCAATCCAGTCATGAGACTGCCGTCTTTTTTTCGGAATTGCGCCTCAAGGTTCTCAAAAATGCCCTTTTCCCGAAGTCCCTTGAGCAATCGCTGCCGATCTGCAGAATCCTGCCATACATTTATTTCCAATGACGTCTTTCCAATAACGTCCTCATGGGTATAACCGGTTGCTCGCGTGAACCCTTCGTTGATATCCATGTAGAGACCGTCATGCAGACGATTAATATTCACAGCATCCGGACTAAAATTAAATGTCAGACGGAATATATCCTCGCTTTCTCGGAGTTCATTTTCCGCCTGCTTTCGGGCCGTGATATCGCTGAACGACCATACACGGCCGACAATAGTATCTCCCATTCTTTGTGGTTGCGAATAATGCTCAAAAACCCGCCCATCCGCAAACTCTATCTGCTCAAAACTCGATTTCTCCGGTTGTTTGTACAACTCGATAAGCTTGTTTGTAAATTGCACCGGATCAGCAAGTTGAGTAAGAATAGAGTTTATTGCTTTGGCATCATCACCGATGGAGAGAGCCTCCTGCGGTATCTGCCACATCTCGGCAAATTTCTGATTCCAGCGAACGATCTTTCCCTGTCTGTCAACAATCAGGATACCATCGGCAGTGGATTCCAAGGAGGCGCTGAGTAAAGACAGAGATTTTTTCAGCTCCTCCTCGGTCTGCTTGTGTTCTGCAATCTCGTACGCAAGTTTTTCATTTGTCTGTTTCAAATTATCGTTCGCATCGGAAAGCTGAATTGTTCGTTCTGCCACCAGCTTTTCCAGAAACTGATTCCGGTCCACCAGTTCCTTCATCGGATAGATTTCACCTTCGCGAACAAGGTGGTAGGGAATGGATATACTGCTGTGCGAGATTTTCCAACCCGCGGATTCCAATCGGAATATCAATACCAGTCGAGCTGTCTCACTTGATAGAATGTGGTCTTTGATTGGTAGATAAATGGTGAAAAAGCCGGTCGCGACAGCAATCGTATCAGCCAGTGATTGGATGGCCAAGTCTTTAAGTTCGATTCGGATCGGGTCCTTAATCTGGTAAAAGTCTTGACGGGTAATTGCGACCCATTCTTCCTTGTCTTTAACCAGAAAATCCCCGCCTCCGGTAAAGCCGGAAAAGTTTTCACTGAAATATGTGGTAAGCCGATCATCGCGGGATGAATACATCCTGAGGTAGTCGTCAAAGAGCTGCCGGATTATTGGATAGTCGATTGCGTCCATTAAGTGAACCTTGTTTTTCTGAAATATGAATCAGGGGTGGAGATAACTTTACGGACTGTTTTCTTAGTCTATCAAACAATTAATAAAAAAACTACTGGACCTTTCCTGGACATCGTTTCCCCTCTGTCAAGAGCAACGCAAGAGAAGTGACATCGAAAAATTAAACAAGCCTTTAAGTGGACATTCTTCTGCTAAAGCACAAAGCATCGATGAAACTTCTACCGATTAAAAACCCGCCTGGTAAAATTAGCGGAGTTAAGGTAGCCATATCCAAGGTCTGGTTACATAAATAATCTGCCCAAGCCGGCATCATGACCCAACGTTCTGGAAGGTGTGTTGTCCGATTGTAGGCCCTACCCAAAGGATCACGTACAGCATGGGCGAGTAGATGTTCAATCAGTTCAGGTCGAAAACCCAAGACTTCATCTAGTACAGTTCGAGCCATTACCCGAAAACCATGGCCAGTCAATTCCTCGCGTGTAAGGCAAACGAATTTTCTTTCTTGGCGAATACCACCCGCAATTTCCACCACTTCCTTCCGGTAGGCTCAACGACAAGCCACAGCCCGCCGCTATCTCTGAGCATGCAGGTTTTCTCTTTCGGCCTGAAAATCCTGATTGTAGTGTCTGAAAGCAGTGATGAACCTTGTTTGCGCATGGGTCACCTCTTAACGGGTAGCTGCCAATGGATTGCATTGGACAACAAAAAACCCGCAAACCATTGCTGGTCGCGGGTTAAGTGGACTTCCTCAGAAGTCTATGTACTAACAAATGGTGCCGAAGGCCGGACTCGAACCGGCACGGGTCTCCCCACACGCCCCTCAAGCGTGCGCGTCTACCAATTCCACCACTTCGGCAATTTTGTTATTCTCTATTCTCTATTTCGAGGTTTTATCTGGCTCGGCTTCCGTGCCGACTTTCTTCTCAGCTGGAACATCCATGACTGCATCATCTTTGGCCATGGGTTGTGTTACCTGCACCTGTGCCGGTTGGCTGACAGTGACATTCGTCATAACCGAAGTGCTTCCAGATCGGGATGAAATATACGCTAATGTCACGGAAGTCAACATAAATATTACTGCCGATGCGGTTGTAATTTTATTGAGCAGCGGCAGCGGACCTTCCGTTCCAAAAAGTGACTGACTGGATCCGCCGAATGACGCACCGATATCCGCACCTTTGCCGTGCTGGAGCAAAACGATGCCAACCAGAAAGAGGCAGACTATGACATGTACGATGGTAAGCAGAGTATCCATACAACTTTCGGATTTTCGATTTATTTATAATTAATTATTCGCCCGAATGACTCGGCATCCAAAGCGGCACCACCAACCAGGGCGCCATCAATATCGCTTTGAGCCATGAGCTCGTCAATGTTGGTTGGTTTAACCGAGCCACCATACAATATCCGTGTTTGCTCGGCAACGGTTTTTTCAAATATTTTTCCGAGAACTTCTCGAATAAAGGCATGGGCTTCCTGGGCCTGCTCTTTGCTCGCGGTTTTGCCGGTACCAATCGCCCAAACCGGTTCATAGGCGATGACCACATTTGCCATATCTGCCGAAGTGAGCGACGCCAGCCCTTGCCGGAGCTGATCGGCCAGCACGTTGAAAGTCTGCCCGCCATCCCGCTCACGCAAGGTTTCACCGATACACAGGATAGTCAAAAGACCAAAAGCAAGGGCTCCTTTCACCCTGCTGTTGATCAATTCATCGGTTTCGCCGAAGATCTGCCGCCTTTCCGAATGGCCGACAATTGCCGCACTGCCACCTGCCGCCTGCACCATAGTCGGCGAAATCTCGCCGGTGAATGCACCTTTTTCTGCCCAGCAGACGTTTTGCGCGGCAACAATTATTTTGCTGCCCGCTAGAACATGTGCCACCTCGCTGAGGATGGTAAAGGGCGGCGCAATAAGCACCTCCCGGTCGGTAAAATCGCTGCAGGTTTTCGCCACATCAAGGGCCAACCGGCAGCCATCGACAGCCGTGGTATACATTTTCCAATTGCCGGCAATCAGCGCCTTTCGCTTTCCCATGTCATTCTCCAATTTTTCAACACGCTTTTATCGATCGAGCACGGCAACGCCGGGAAGCACTTTGCCTTCCATGAGTTCCAGGAACGCCCCACCGCCTGTGGACATATAGGAGATGTTTTTTTCCTCCCCCGATTTCTTCACCGCCGCGTTCGAATCGCCACCCCCGACTATGGACAAGGCATGGGCCGC
This sequence comes from Desulfobulbales bacterium, assembly GCA_038211245.1. Taxonomy (GTDB): domain Bacteria; phylum Desulfobacterota; class Desulfobulbia; order Desulfobulbales; family Desulfocapsaceae; genus Desulforhopalus_A. The sequence continues at coordinate 23,573 of JBBQVT010000032.1, forward strand.
AGCTAAGGTCCGACACATGGCCATGGTACCACGGGCAAAGGCATCGATTTCAAAAGCCCCCATCGGGCCATTCCAGATGATCGTTTTGGCATCTTGCAAAGCCTCCTGGAAGAGGATGGTCGAAGCCGGGCCGATATCAAGGGCCATCCAGCCGGCAGGGATATCACGAAAGGTTACGGTTTTAGTCACTGCCTCGGCGGCAAACCGGTCGGCTACGACAAAATCGACGGGCAGGTAGAGCGTAACGCCCTGAGCCTTTGCTGCTTCAACAAAGCGCCTCGCGGTTTCCAACAGGTCATCCTCCACCTTTGATGCACCAACTTCAAAACCCATGCTTTTCAGGAAGGTGTTGGCCATCGCACCGCCAATAATCATGCTGTCGACCTTGCCCAGCATATTTTCCAGGGCACCAAGTTTAGAGGAAACCTTGGCACCGCCGATGACTGCCACCAGAGGCCTGATCGGGTCGGTCATGGATTTTTGAAAATAATCCATTTCCGTCTGCAACAGAAATCCTGCGCCTTTTTCCGCCACCCGCTCGGCCACCCCGACCACGGAGGCATGTGCCCGATGGCAGGCGGCAAAGGCGTCATTGATATACACATCGGCAAGCTTTGCCAATTGCTCGGAAAACACCGGATCATTGACGGTTTCTTCAGGGTGAAAACGCAGATTTTCAAGAAGAAGCACCTCTCCTTTAGCCATTTTTTCAACCAGTGCTATTACTTCCGCACCAACACAATCCGGGGCCAGGGTCACCTTTACAGCAAGCAGAGATTGCAAATGGCGAGCAACCGGTGCAAGGCTCAGACTGTCAACCTTCTTGCCCTTTGGTCGCCCCAAATGCGAACAGAGAATGAGCTTGCCTTTCTCCTTCAAAATATAGCGGATGGTCGGCAAGACCATAGTTATCCGGGTGTCGTCGGTGATCCGGTTTTGCTCGTCCATAGGCACATTGAAATCGGCCCGAAGCAGCACTCTTTTCCCCGATAAAGAAAAATCGCGAATAGACTTCATAACATTCCCCCAAATCAACAGATATCTTTTCTTAATATCAATGCATTGTCCTGCGGGTCGGAATAATAGGCGCGTCGCATGCCGACCTCATAAAAACCATGGCTAGTATATAAACAGAGTGCCGACGTGTTTTGGGCCCGAACTTCCAGAAAAAGGGCGGTAAAGCTTCGCCGTTGCAAGTCTTTTGTGAGATGTTGCAGGAGGACACTTCCAACGCCCTTCCTCCTCTCTCGTTTGGCGACCGCAATTTTCAGAAGTTCCGCCTCCGGCCATATCCTGCGACACGCGCACCAACCGACTATCCGTTGGTCAGAGGCCTCGGCAACGAAGCACAATCCCTGCCGAACTTCCAACTCTTGCAGCAGAGAGGCTAACGACCAGGACGTCAGGGTATCACGTTCAATCTCCCTGACGGCGCCAAGATCCTCAGGCCCCATGGCGCGCACGGTTACCAAAGCTTCTTAGAACATCCCCTCGCTGACATGCACGGTCAGATCGCCGAGCATGTTGGTATAGCTGCCAAGTTCGTTGTCATACCAGCCGTAAACAACGGCCTGGGTGACCGGAACATTGACAATCGGATCGGCGCCGGGTCGTAGGCTGTCGGCTTTAACTTTTGCCAGGTTGACCTGGATATTTGCGGTCCTGGTGTGCGTTTCCGAGCCTTCAATGACCGCCGCCGCTGCCGGCAAGCCAATTATGTCGGAAGAAACATTTTGCTCCTCGGAAAACTTCAGATAGGGGTTAATCTCCGAGTATTCTTTGTATATGCTGTTAATAGCGTTCCTTTTTATTGGATTATCCAATTCGTCCTGGAGATTGACCACCAGGATAATCAAGGAACCGGTAGTGGTCGGGATACGCACCGATTCAGCCATAAAGCCGATTGCGGCCATCTCCGGAATAACCAGAGACAGTGCCTTTGCCGCACCTGTCGTGGTGAGAATGATATTGTTCTGGATGGAGCGATTCTTTCTGAAATCGGTGGCTCCGGTCTTGGGCAGTCGATCAAGGACCTGCTGACTTCCGGTGGCGGCATGAACAGTAACCATCGAAGCACTGAGAATTTTATCGGCTCCAACCTTTTCCAGGAGCGGCTTGATCATATAAGACAAACAGGTAGTCGTGCAGGACGCGGCGGAAATCACCGCATGTTGCCCGGCGACGTACATCTCGTCATTTATGCCCATCACCGTAGTGATAGCATCGGCAGGCATATCCAAACCTTTTGACTTGATCTTGAACGGCGCTGAGAGGATGACCTTATCGGCTCCGGCCTGCATATGCCCCCGCAGAGCACCTTTTTCGGCATCCGGGTCAGTCGTTGGATCGGTAAACACGCCGGTGGTGTCCACCACCAGCTTAACCCCGTTTTCCTGCCAGGCGATATCCTTGGGATTCCGGGCCGTGCGGAGGATGGTTACCGGAATACCGTTCATCACCATGGTGCCCCGCTCATTATTGAGCTCTTCAATGACATTGGGACATTTGTGACCATACAAATAGGCACCCAAACGACCATAGGTTGAGTCTTTTTCAAGCATTGCTGCAAGATCCGTGAGATTTCGCCCTACTTCCCGGCCGATATTAACGACAACTCCGGAAAAATGCTTTCTTCCCACATGGTGCCAAAGTGAAAGCTTACCTATCCTTCCTAAACCGTTGATACCTAATTTCATAGCCCTTTCCCTCCTTTTCTATTAGAATGGAATGCCTACATCACTGTTCCCTATAAATTTATCAGTCACACCAGGCTTGATCTACAAATTGTCCAGAGAGACTGCAACACCTATTTGGAAGTAAAAACGTGTTCTCTGGCAATCAATGGCTGTGCGATGTTTCCCGATGCGGTAACAATCAGGGGCACTAAACACCTTCGGGAACTTACTCGCCTTGTCGCTGAGGGTTCGGGGGCTGCTATTTTTTTCTCGTCCAGCGCATGGACGCAGATCGCTTTGCCCCTGCCGTTCATATTGATCCCGATTACGGCAAAGTCCTGCAAAAGGCCAACGCCGTCGGTGTCAGGATTCTTGTCTATCAGGCCAGAGTCAGCCCCGAGGGCATTGACATCGTTCATTCACTGCCATTCAGCACCTGAAAATTTATAAACCCGAGCGGTTTTAAAGTTCAAAGGTCCTGGTGCATAATTCTTCCGGCAAGAATCGTCAAAACTGCCTTCCCCTGAAGGTTCCAGCCATCAAAGGGGGTATTCCTTCCCTTGGAGTAGCTTTTTTCTGCAAGAAAGGTGCACCGTCTCTGCGGATCGATAACCGTAATATCTGCTGCCTCCCCGATGCGCAGGGAACCGCCCGCAACCCCGAGGATCGCCGCAGGGGCGCAGCTCATGAGTTGCACGAGACGAGCAACGTCGATAACTCCATCACGAACAAGAGCTAAGGAAAGTGACAATGATGTCTCCAAACCGACAATCCCGTTCGCCGCCAGATTGAACTCCACCTCTTTCTGTAAGACAGAATGGGGGGCATGATCCGTGGCAATAGCGTCGAGAGTACCATCCGCAAGGGCGGCGCGAATTGCCTGGCGATCTTTTTCCGCTCGCAGCGGCGGATTCATTTTGGCATTGGTGTTATATCCCCAAACTGCCTGCTCGGTGAGGGTGAAATAGTGCGGTGCTGTTTCGGCGGTAACTTTTACTCCACGGGCCTTGGCATTGCTGATCAGGGCGATTGATTGCTCAGCGCTCACATGCGAGATATGCACCCGGGCACCGGTCAATTCGGCAAGCGCGATCTCGCGAAACACCATGATGCTTTCGGCTGCGGCAGGAATGCCCCTGAGTCCCAAACGGGTGGATGTCTCCCCTTCATGCATGCAACCGCCCCTGCTTAGGGAGATTTCCTCGGCATGCGACATGATGAGCATCCCATGAGATGCTGCGTATTCCATGGCACGGCGCATGAGTTGACTGTCGACGACCGGTCGTCCGTCATCGGTCAGGGCCACAGCTCCAGCCGCCTTCATCTCCCCGTAGTCGGCGAGTCTTTCACCTTTACTTTCCTGACTAATCGCTCCAACCGGATAAACCCGGGCCGCGCATGATGCCGCCTGCTGAAGGATAAATCTGGTGACCGAACTTTTATCGTTCACCGGCTTGGTATTGGGCATGCAGGCAACGGCTGTAAACCCGCCAGCAGCGGCAGCCCGGCAGCCGGTTTCTATGGTTTCCTTATATTCCTCTCCCGGTTCACGAAGATGCACGTGCATATCGATGAGCCCGGGAACAACCCAGCTACCTTCCAGGTTATAAACTTCTATATCCTTAACATCGACTGCCAGGGGCGCAACAATCAGCCCATCTTTGATCCAAAGATCGGCTACCTCATCTTTCTGTTGTGCCGGATCGATAATCCGACCATTTCGCAAGCACATTACCCTGCTCATCTCTCCTCACCTCGTCCGTCATTTCCTTTGTTTCCGCCCAATACCAGATACAAAAGTGCCATGCGGACCGCAACCCCATTGGTAACTTGTTCAAGGATCACCGACCGGCCTCCATCAGCAACATCGGGATTCAGTTCAACACCCCTGTTGATTGGCCCCGGATGCATGACGATGACATCCTTCTTGGCGAGCTCGAGAAGAGTGTTACTCACTCCGAAGAAACGCGAATATTCACGTAAACTGGGGATAAGCGAATCGTTTTGTCTTTCTACCTGAATCCGCAGGGCCATCACCACATCGGCATCTCGCACTGCATCCTTGACAGCTGAGCAAACCGTAACACCGAGCCGGGAAATGTGTGAGGGCATAAAGGTCTGTGGTCCGGCAACATGCACATGCGCCCCCATCCTGGTAAAGCCAATGATATCGGACAAGGCTACCCGACTATGGGCGATGTCGCCGATGATGGCAATCTTAAGCCCGTCAAGGTGCCCTTTGTGGTCGATTACGGTCATCATATCCAAAAGCCCCTGACTCGGATGCTCATGCGCCCCATCTCCGGCATTGATAATCGAGGCGTCTATAAAACGGGCAAGTAAGTGTGGTGCCCCTGAACTTGAATGGCGCACGATGATCACATCCGGGTGCATGGCCTGGATATTTCTGGCGGTATCGATCAGTGTTTCACCCTTGGTTGCAGAACTCGTTGAGGCGGAAATATTGAAGGTGTCAGCACTCATCCGCTTTGCCGCTATCTCAAAAGAGAGTCGGGTTCGGGTAGAAGGCTCAAAAAAAAGATTTACGATAGTTTTTCCACGCAGGGTCGGGACTTTTTTGATAGCTCGATTTGAGATTTCGCGAAAAGATCGGGCCGTCGCCAGAATATGATCGATGTCCGCTACGGATAGCTGTTCAATACCGAAGATGTGCTTGTGATTAAACTGGTAATCCTGACCTGTTTTTCCTTCCATATTCACAGTCAATCAATGATATTTGCTAATCGTCCCCACCTTATGGATGCGAGTCGCTCAAAAGACAACAACGGCTTATCAATATCCCAAGACCAATAGAGAACAAACGCCTTGCCAAGAATGTCTTGCTGATCGACAAATCCCCAGAAACGGCTGTCGTAACTATTATCACGATTGTCACCCATCACAAAGATGCGTCCCTCCGGCACCTTTATCGGACCAAAATTGTCCCTCGGGCTGGAGGCTGCACTGAGAACGGCAGGTGAACTGATATGGGCATGGGGATCTTGCACCGCTTCTCCATTAACAAACACCTTTTTTGTTCGGATTTCAATGGAATCGCCAGGTGTGCCAATAACCCGCTTTATATAGTCAACCGATTTATCCTTTGGATAGCGAAAAACAACAACATCGCCACGCTCCGGTTTTTTATAGGGCACCAACACCTTGCCGGAAAAAGGAATTCGTATGCCATAAATGAATTTATTTACCAGGAGGTGATCGCCTATCAACAATGTGGGCAGCATCGACCCCGAAGGTATTTTAAAAGCCTGAATAACAAAGGTCCTTATAAATAAGGCTAAAAGAACAGCAATACAAATAGCCTCGAAATATTCTCGAAAAACACTCTTGCTTCTTCCTTCTCTGGTCAAACCGCACCTCTTCCTGAATTGAATTTTCAATAGCCACAAAATCGCCTACTGAAACTACCTGAAATATGCTCTAATTACAAGCGAGTTCCTTTTTTCATTGGAAAAACTCGAACTACCCGAATTGAGCCCCTCGACCCACAACATAAAGCGCTCAGTCAGAGATGCTCTTCCATATATTGTATAAGGAGGTTTTTTCAAGGCTGAAAAATGGTTTTTAACGTCTTGTAAAATAAGCAATTTTTACAATAAATCGCCTTTCTTTTCTTGACAAAATATTTTTTCTGTGGACTACTATCGGTATGTATACGAAAGATCTGGTGTTTTGGTATATTACCGGCTCGGGTTTATTTTTTCCCGATTAATCTCCCCCACCTTCTCTGTCATGAAATTGCCGTTCGGAGCTCAAAAAGACTTGGTAGTCGGCCTAGATATTGGTTCGCATGCTGTCAAGGTATGTCAATTGAAACGATCGTCAAATGGCTACGCTATCGTTACTCTCGGCAGCACCGTTCTACCGGAGGGTGCAGTAGATGATGGGACTCTCAACGATTCAGAGGTAGTCAGTAAGGCCATAGCTGATCTCTTTAGTAATTTAAAAATAAAAAATAGAACGGTTGGGTTTTCAATTTCCGGCTATTCGGTGATAGTTAAAAAGGTTAACTTGGCGGTCATGGAGGGGGCCAAGTTGGAAGAGCATATCATGGCCGAGGCAGAACAATATATTCCTTTTGATATTGAAGACGTTTACCTTGATTTCCAAGACTTGAAAACAAACTCAAAAGAGGGCGACCGTACTGATGTTATGCTGGTCGCTGCAAAAAAAGAGATTGTCGACGATTATCTTGAAATGTTGCGAAGTATCAATCTCAATCCGGTTATTGTCGATGTTGATGGTTTTGCTCTCGAAAACAGTTACGAACATAACTATCGAGTAAACGAGAATGTCGGCTTGATTGATATTGGCGCAGCAAAAATGAATATCAATATAATTTCTCAAGGAATTTCCGTGGTAGCTCGAGATATTATAGTTGGTAGCCGGCAGCTTACCGAACAAATAATGAATATTTTTGATGTGGAATTTGAAGAGGCTGAGGCAATTAAGCTAGGGTTTTTACCAAGTGAAGAGAAAAGACAAGAAGTTGAGAAGATTTTTTCAACGACCTGCACCCAATGGGTCCTTGAGATTAAAAAAGCCATTGACCTGTATCACTCAAATCATCCAGACCAACCGCTCAATAGACTTATTTTAAGTGGGGGCGGTGCTAAAGTTGCCGGTCTTCTCGATTTTCTCGCGCAGGAAACTGAAGTTCCAGTAGAACTTTTCAATCCATTTCTCAAAATAGAATCGAATCCAAAAAAAATTGATCCAGCCTATCTCCTTAGTATAGGAACGGAAATGGCTATAGCCACAGGGATTGCTCTCAGACCCTCTGCAATATAATTTAGCATTGCCAAGGATACAGAATGCTCAAGATTAACCTTTTGCCTGTTCGGCAACTCAAAAAACGAGCCAAAGCCAAGAGACAATTCCTTGGCATGGTGATTCTGTTTGTTATTGTCCTTGCTTCCTTAGCCGCAACCGCCGTTCTTCAGTTACAAAAAATTAATAGCCTTGAAACTGACATTAGTGCCCTCAATAAGAAAAAAGAATCCTATACCCCTACCCTTAATAAAATTTCTCAGCTCAAGAAGGACCGGGAAGAACTTTCTCGAAAAACAGAAATAATCCATAAATTGAAAGCTGATTCCTCTCTTACTGTTCGGGTTCTTGATGAGGTTGCAACAAAAGTAGATAAACAAAGAATGTGGTTGGAAGCTCTTCAACAGCAGAACGCATCTCTTTCCCTGTCCGGGGTGGCCCTTGACAACCAGACTGTTGCTCAATTTATGGATAATCTGAAAGAATCGCCTTTTGTAAAAGATGTCACACTTACGAGTTCCTCTCTTAAAGTAGTGTCGGGCAGAAACCTTAAAAGTTTCGAATTAACTTGTGTCGTTGCACAGCCCGATTCAAAAAAAGAAGTTGCTGATGGAAAGAAATAACGCAATTTACTACTGCTAAATATGACAGCATGAAAAAAAGCAACGCAGCACTCACAACTTTTATCGACGACAAGTACATTCCTCTCGCGCCTAGGGTGAAACTCGGCATTGCGGCAGTGATTGCCCTCTTGCCTCTTGTGATATTTTATTTCGCCTTTTATCAGCCTAATAGCACAAAGATTGATAATCTTGAGGCCAAAAAAACAACTCTTGATCAGGAAGTAAAGGAAGTTGAAGCAAAAGCTGCTAACTTGGCCAAGTTTGAAAAAGAGCTCGACGAAGCGATGGCTATCTTCCAAGAGTCTTCGGCACTCCTGCCAAAAGAAAAGGAAATCCCTAAACTTCTTAAGGACATTTCAGCACTGGGGAGAAATGCCGGACTTGAGTTTTTGACTTTCAAGCCACTTGCCGACGTCCCCAAAGATTTTTATGCTGAAATACCTGTGACTATTAATGTCAGGGGGCCTTATCACAATATGGGCTTCTTCTTTGATCAGGTGAGCAAACTTGAACGAATAGTATCCGTGTCCAATGTCAAAATGAGTTCTCCGAAAAAAGAAGGCGGAGAAATGCTTTTAAACTCTGATTGTATATTGGTAACCTATCGTTTCACAAATGTTGAACTTCCCAAACCTCCTAAAAAATGAGACTCATGAGCCGTTTTATTGATTGTTCATTTTTCCCTCTTTCGGCAAATCCCTACGCAAAGGTTCTCTTTGGCGTTTCTGTTTTTGTATGTATTTTCTCGTTCTGGCCATATATGGCGATTTCAGCTGACAACGACACCGCTAAAACGCCTCCTCCTTCCAGCCCGAACAATATCAAACCATTCGAGTATAAACTGGAAAATAGGCCTGACCCTTTTGTTCCATTTATAACCGAAAAAGCAGCAACATCCAACGTTAATATGGATGAGGTCATTGAGACCGGAGAGCCACTGACCGGCATGCAACTTTTTGAACC